>JAYNHN010000008.1:0-14760 GCA_038108035.1 Flavobacteriaceae bacterium | reverse complement strand
ACCCACAGGTCTATAGAAAAAAGATTCAGTCCTTTATAACACAAGAATTATTATTTTTTTGCGAAAAAGGACAATACCTTTGTGATGAAGTTGGTAACGGAGCTAAAAAAACTTAAATTTGTTTAACTTTTTTTATTTAAGTTGAGTCATTTACCTAATTAATTATAATTCCATTATGAAGGGACCCTTGTTTTTTGCTAAAATTCTTCTTTTTGGAGAATATGGAATCATTAAAGATTCAAAAGGTTTATCCATCCCATACAACTTTTATAGGGGAGCACTTAAAACACCTGTTTTATTTACCCCAGAACATTTGGACTCGCACCAAAAATTAGTTGCATTTGTAGGGTATTTAAAAACATTAGATTCGAGTATGGTTTCTTTTGATTGGGATCAATTACAAACCGATTTATCCAAAAAGATGTATTTTGACAGTAGCATTCCTCAGGGATACGGAGTAGGGAGTAGTGGAGCTTTAGTAGCAGCTGTCTACGATCGCTATGCACTTAATAAAATTACGGTCTTAGAAAATTTAACCAAAGATAAATTACAGCATTTAAAGCTTATTTTTTCCCAAATGGAAAGTTTTTTTCATGGAAAATCATCGGGTCTCGATCCTTTAAATAGCTATTTAAGTCTCCCTATTTTAATCAATTCCCAAAAACATATTGAAACGACTGGGATTCCCTCTCAACCCACAAATGGAAAAGGTGCCGTCTTTTTACTGGATAGTGGAATCACGGGAGACACCGCTCCAATGGTTTCTATTTTTTTGGAAAATATGAAGCAAGAAGCATTCAGTAACATGATGCGAGACCAATTCATCAAACATACTGATGCTTGCGTAGAAGATTTTTTAAAAGGGAATATAGGATCACTTTTTAATAATATTAAGTCCTTGTCCTCTCTGGTATTTAAAAATTTTAAACCGATGATTCCGAATAACTTTCACAAACTTTGGGAGCAAGGAATTCAAACCAACGATTACTACCTAAAACTCTGCGGATCTGGAGGGGGTGGATTTATTTTAGGTTTTACAAAAGACCTTAACAAAGCTGAAAAAGCTTTGAAAGGGCATTCTTTAGAGGTCGTGTATCGATTTTAAAATCATGTTTCTTTCTCATAAAAGGCAACGTTTCCTCCTCAAATTACTCAGCTTTTTCAGTCTTGTTAGGGGGTATAATATTATTGTTCTTGTTATTGCACAATACTTATCTGCCCGATACATACTCACAGCAGATATACCTTGGCTTGACATACTTTTTGACACCAATTTTTTTAGTATCATTTTAGCATCTGCCCTTTCAACGGCAGCTGGCTATATTATCAATAACTTTTACGATGCCGCAAAAGATCAAATCAATCGTCCTAGAAAATATATTTTGGAACATTTGATTTCTCAGCAAATTCAATTGGTTCTTTATTTGATAATGAACATGTTCGCTCTTGTTTTTGCCAGTGCAGTTTCGTTTTCGGCGGTTTTGTTTTTTAGTTTTTATATGTTATCCATTTGGATCTATAGCAGCACAATCAAACGCTTGTTCTGGTTAAGTAATATTTTTTCTGCCCTATTAATGATTTTCCCTTTTTGGGCGATTACTCTTTATTTCGGTAATTTTGACAAAGTCATTTTCTATCATGCATCCTTTCTGTTTCTATTAATTTTAGCTCGGGACATTATCAAGGATTTAGAGAATTTTAAAGGGGATTGGGTACAGCGGTATCAGACGTTGCCCATCGTTTTTAATGTCAATACAACAAAATGGATCATATCACTTTGTCTGTTACTCTGCTTGATACCCAATTATTTCCTTCTGGAACAAAAGCTGGGTGTGATGCATTATTATTTTTTAGCAAGTAATCCCATTCTAGTTTTTGTTTTAATCTTCTTATGGCGAGCAACCGATCAAAAGACGTACCTTTGGACCCACAACTTGATCAAGGTTTGGATCTTAGCTGGAGTATTCAGTATTTCATTGTTCTATAAAACCCTTTAATGAGCTCAGTTCAACTTTTTAAGTAATTGAAACATCCTTTATCCAGTTCAAAATATTCAATAAGATAAAAAATTGGGCATTTCAATACTGAACTGAGTACAGTAGATATATGACCATGAAAAATAAAACACTTTTAATAGATGAAATCAAATTATCGTTCTCCAAAGCCTAAGAGTTTCAATAAAAAAGAGCAGGAAAAAACTACGATTCGACTAAATAAATTTTTGTCAAATACGGGATTGTGCTCCCGACGAGAAGCCGATGAGCATATTGCTATGGGTTTAGTCCAAGTCAATAATAAGATTATGACTGAAATGGGTTATCAGGTTAAACCCACGGATGAGGTAAAATTTGATGGAGCTCGTGTGCAAAGGACTCAACCAGTTTATTTATTATTAAACAAACCCAAAGGTTTTGTTGCAACTTCCCAAGGAGGAAAAATTAATAAATCCGTTCAAGAATTGATCCGTTCGGGTGTCAAAACCAAAGTCCCTCCTGTGGGAGATATGGGGCGGCCTATGACTGGATTGTTGTTTTTTACCAATGATGAAAATTTAAGGAAAAAACTAAACAATTCCTCCTCGATCTCCATGGTTTATCAGGTTGTATTGGACAAAAATGTTACAGCACAAATGATGAACCAATTGAAAGAAGGACAGATGGTTTTTGACAAAATGCAAAAAATTAATAAGATTAGTCAGGTGGAGGGCAAATCCAAGAAAGAAGTGGGTATTGAAGTCCATTCTTTAAGCCCAGCTGTAATTGTTAAGCTATTTTCAGCAATCGGGTGTAAGGTCATTAGCATGGATCGAGTAATTTATGGAGGACTTACCAAAAAAGATTTACCTCGAGGAAATTGGCGAATGCTCAACTCCAAAGAGGTTGGGTTTATGAAGATGTTGTCCTAAAGGCCCTTTTAGAAGTTCCCAAATAAAGCATCCATAAACTAATAGGTAAGAGGCCCATTGTAAAAAAGAAACTTCTTTTACTTCCGTTATGCCGTAAGCACTGTAACTCCAAAAAACCGTAAGGCTCCACAAAATCGGAAAGGCATAGCCGGTTAAAATCCCTAGAATGATTAGATTGATAAGGTACCAGGGGTGCACGGTAGTCGCCATAAAAAAATAACAACTCAGTAGAAAAAGCATACTTTTAAAAAGTGATTTGGAACTTCTATTAGAAGGAATTAATGCAAATAGAGCTACCATTGCTAGTGTGATAAAAGGAGTGACTTTTCCAAGTTGCCTGATGATATTATAACCTTTTACTTCGTAACCAATAGCACGGACGATTTTATAAATACTGCCATTAAACTCAAAAGTTGTAAACCAAAGGTCAAGAGTTTGTTTGTAGTGAGTAATCATTTCTCCTTCCCAAAAGGGAAACCAAATTAGGATGGAAAATAATAAAGTAGAAAGTCCGAAAACAACAAAATTTCGAAATCCTAAATAGCGAAAAAATAGTGGTGCAATTAGAAGGGGTATTAGTTTTGTAGCAATAGCAATTGAAAAAAAGAATCCACCCCAAATACTCTTTTTTTGGATTAATAATAATAAGGCAATTAAGGTAAAACAAATCATAAAACTTTCTCCATGAAGATTGCCGATTCCTTCAATAATGACCAAAGGATTTAGGAAATACCAAGCGATATTTTCGGAATCTTTACCGAGGTAAGTTAATAACCTGATTCCTACAAAAAAAAGAATCAAATCTCCTGTAAAAAAAACAATTCTTAAAGCCAGAACAGGAGCTAGAATCCCCTCATTATTAAAAAAAGCCATCAGTTGATAAAGATATTGACTGACAGGTGGATAATTAGAATAATGTCCTGCACTGAGACCTCCCATTCGTTCATATAGGAGGGATGCATTAGGAAAATCAATAATTTTGATGAGTGTATTAGGAGTGTCTAAATAAGGATTGATTCCCAATAATTGAATGTTTCCGTCCCAGATAAAACGATAAAAATCTTGAGAAAGACTGGGGATGTGATAAATGAATAGGAATCGGATAATAATACCCAGAATAAAAATAGTTGTCAATGTGCTGAAATGGCGAATCCAAAACCAAAGTAGAATAAAAAGTAAAGAAAATAAAGAAAGTAAGGGTAGTGTATGGGTTCTCTCAAGATCGTATGCTTCAAAGTAAAATCCGATTAGCAAGAATAAAGGTAGTATCCATCTCAGATGTGTTTTGGTGGTATCCATTAGTCAATAGATGATTTTAAACCGTGGTAACTGATACTGCCAAAGCCAATAAATAAAAATAAGTGAAAAGGGAATAATCCAAAATCTCCCTGCTCTGAGACCTGAAATGCACTGTAAAGTCCAAAAAGAAAATAAAGTGAGAAGAGCACCTCTATATAGGTGTAAATAGATATTCTTTTGGAGAGGTATTTGTTTTTAAATTTTGAATTTTCTTCGGTCTTGATATTGAATTTAGGGGTACGGATAAAAGCACTTTTTTTTCCCAAATGCCCCTCCAAGACGGCAATGGAATTATGAACTGAAAACCCCATTACAAGACTGTAAAATAACAAGAATCTTTTGAAGTAATCCATAAACGAATTTAGACCTCCTCCAAAAAGGTAACGATGAACATGCCAATAACAAATAAAGAAAATGAGCGTACTCAGGATAAACAAACTGCTGAAATAGAAAACCACTTTAAACTCAGGGAATAAAGATTTTATATATAAAATGGGAATACTTAAAAGTGAAACCAGAAATACATTTAAAAACATCGTACTGTTCAGTAAATGAAAGCAAGCATTAAATTTTGTAGCAAAAGAAAGTTTTGAGGAGCGAAGTACTGGAGCGATCATTTTCATAAAATTTTCGGCACCTCCTTTATTCCATCGAAATTGTTGAGATCGGATTGCACTCAGTGCCACAGGAAGTTCTGCCGGTGTGACTACATCATCCAAGTAACGAAATTTCCATTGTTTAAGTTGCGCTCGATAACTTAAATCCAAATCCTCGGTCAAAGTATCTCCTTCCCAATTTCCGGCTTCCAAAATGCAATCCTTTCTCCAAATTCCGGCCGTGCCGTTAAAATTTATAAAATGATTTTGTTGATTTCTGCCAATTTGTTCTAATAAAAAGTGTGCATCTAAGGCAAAGGCTTGAATTTCGGTTAATACAGAATGCATCCGATTTAAATGCCCCCATCGAGTTTGAACAACTCCAATTTTTTCATCTTCAAAGTGAGGTATTGTCTTTAAGAGCCAATCCGATTGAGGTAAAAAATCAGCATCAAAAATGGCGATAAATTCTCCTTTTGATGATTCCAAACCGTATTTAAGGGCACCGGCTTTAAAACCTTCACGAGTGGGGCGTGTAATATGCTGAATGGGGACTCCTTGCTTTTGATATTGCAAGACCGTTTTTTGGGTCAGTGCGAGGGATTCATCTGTTGAGTCATCCAAAACTTGAATCTCTAATTTATCTTTGGGATATCTTATTTTAGCAATACAAGCGATTAGACGTTCTACAACATAGAGTTCATTATAGAGTGGAAGTTGAATGGTAACGAATGGAAGTGTTTTGGGAACGTCAGGTATTTTTTTAATCCTTTTTTGATCTCGCAAAAAGTAACGTAGCATATTCAGCTGTGTCAAACTATAGATGAAAATTAAAGTCAGACAAAAAAGGTAGAGGATTACAATCCCAACCGATAAATACTTTAAAAAATAATTCCAGTCTATTTCCATCTAGAAAAATAAAATTTCCCAATCCATGTTAAAATTTTGTATCCTGCCATAAAAGTTCCTCTCACAGTTCCTGAGACTTTTGATTGTCCGATACGTTTACGGTATCGAACGGGAACTTCGAGATAGGATAATTTTCTTCGAAGAACTTTTAGTTGCATTTCGACCGTCCATCCGTACGTTTTGTCGTTCATCTCAAGGGCCATTAAGTTTTCCCAGCCGATTGCTCGAAAAGGCCCCAAATCTGTAAAAGTACTTCGATACATAAAACTCATTAAAAAACAAGCCAACCCATTGCCGAAAATTTGTTGTGGTGTCATCGATCCTTTTTCTCGAAGTGATTGAACTCTTGCTCCAATTACGAATTCAGCTTGATTGTTAATGATAGGAGAGACGATCTTATTGAGTTCTTCCGGATAGTCGGAAAAGTCTCCATCAAGAAAAACTACAATTTCAGGAGGATTCTTTTCTAGGTACTTCATTCCTTTTAGACAAGCATGACCATACCCTTTTTTTGGTTCGAAAAGCAGGGTTGCATGTTTACTTTTGACTATTTCTGCCGTTGAATCGGTAGAGCCATTATCAACCACCACTACTTCATCAACATTTTTTGGGATTGCATCCAAAACGGATCCAATGGATTTTGATTCATTGAAAGCGGGAATTATAATGGCAATTTTAATCATAAAAAATAAAGATACTCAATCCCTTAAAGTTTGCGAACTAAAATTGGAAGGTTTATTGGTCAAGCGTATTTCCCAAAGGGTACTGGACTTCTGTAATTCTATTTTTTAACGAGTCATTTTCGAGTTTTAATACCCCACGTGGACAAACTGCAGAACAGATCCCACAACCCACGCACGAAGAACGAACTATATTTTCTCCTTTTTGTGCATAGGCTCTTACATCAATTCCCATTTCACAGTAAACTGAGCAATTGCCACAAGAAATACACTGTCCTCCATTTGTGGTGATTCGAAAACGTGAAAAAAGACGTTGTTGCAATCCTAAAATAGCCGCCATTGGACAGCCAAAACGACACCAAACTCGACTCCCTAAAATTGGATAAAAACCAACACCCAAAACCCCTGAGAACGCTGCCCCAATCCAAAATCCGTACCATTTTTGAAGTTTGTAGCTACTCATAAATAGGATGTGTTTTTCACCTGAGTAAGCTTGAATGATTAGTACGGAGATCAAAATAATACTGAGGCTAATTAGGCTGTATTTGGCATCTTTATGAAGTCCTCCTTTTTTTGTGAAGAGTAAGACCATCATGAGCATAAGGATTAAAACCACAATTCCTAAAATGAATTGGTCTCTCGTGAAAAAACTTAAATCGGGGTTTGAAGATAAGAAGGACCAAATAACAGCAATGGTGGTTACAAAAATGATG
Source organism: Flavobacteriaceae bacterium (assembly GCA_038108035.1). Taxonomy (GTDB): domain Bacteria; phylum Bacteroidota; class Bacteroidia; order Flavobacteriales; family Flavobacteriaceae; genus MS024-2A. Next base: position 7,658 of record JAYNHN010000008.1, on the reverse strand, counting down.
ACCAATACTGCATGAATAATCCAACGTTCGAATTTCCAAACACTTATTTTTTTGCTGGACAATTGGCGAAAGGGATCACCCGCCGTTTCTGCTAAAGCACCGCATCCACATACCCAGGAGCAATACCATCTTTTCCCATATTTATAAGTTAAGATTGGAGAAACTATAAAAATCATCGCCAATCCGAAGAGTAGGAAAAACATTCCCAAATTACCTCCGTTGAGCATGTTTTTCAAATGCCATTGATCGAGAAAATAATAGTTCAAAGGCCACATATTTTTTAAATCCTTTGCAAAATAAGGGGTGTTGGGATTTAGTTTTTCCAATAGTTCTGGGATCATAAAGGCAAAACATAGTTGAAAAAACATAACTGAAAGAGTCCGAAAGATTTGATATCGGTTGTGACGGTATTTCCAAATAAATTTGATTCCAAAGATCAGAATAGAAAAGGTATAAAGTGCTCCGTAAACAAACCACTGTGAGGACGATTTACCATTTAAGATATAACTCAAGGGATCAAAAATTGCAACCAAGCCTGTGCTGGCTTTGTTTTCATGAAATCCTAAAACCTCAGGAAACCAATAGATTGCAACATAAAATCCCGTAAGTAAAAGACCTAAACTCCAACCCCATATTCCCCTTGAAGTTAATGCATTGAACCAAACACCATCATTTTTAATTCCAAGGAGTGAATTTCCATAGATGATTTTGAAATAAATTAGACTCCCTAAAGTCATTAAACCAAAGCAAATGATTAAATACAAAAGGGGATTTTGAATCGTTACAAATAGAGTACTTATCAGCAGTATGAATCCAGTAATACCGATTAGAAGGCTTATTTTTTTTTGATATACAACCATTTGATGCTGTTTTAAAAATGAGGTTGAACTAATCTCCATTCCATCAATAAGAGATCCTCGTAGCTTTTATAAAATTCGGGATCGAAGTTTGCATGAGCAAAATTTTTAACGACATCATTGATATTTGCTCCCTGAGTTAGCCATTGATCAAAAACTTCATGTCTTAAACGGATTCCCATGGCTATACAACCTAAAAGTTTTTTAGTCTCGGGATGGTAACTTAATCGCAGGGATAGGTTTTTTGTAGGGTGCTGCCAAAACACGTGCCTCTCCTCCTTTAATTCAGGATTGGGATGGATCACACCATAAGTTTGGTACTCAATGTCAAAAAACTTAGCAGAATTAAACCAATGACTAGGTTGATAAGGGGTTCGATTTCCAGTTAGGGTTTGGGCTATGGTTTCTCCCATCATTCTTCCCGTGTACCAAACGGCTTCGATCGGTCTTCTCCCTTTGAGGGGTTTTAGCTGCTCTGCGCAATCTCCAATTGCGTAAATGTTTGGGATATTGGTTTCTAGGTAGGCATTTACTCTAATTCCTTTACCCAATTCAAGAGGACTGTTTTTTAAAAAATCAATATTGGGAGTAACCCCTACACAAAGACCTACCCATTGACTAGGGATTTGATTGTTATCCATGGTGGTAATAGACTTAACCCAACCCTGATTATCTCCTTCAATAGATTTAAGCTCTGTGGAGAGTTGTAAATCAATACCGTGATCAAGGATATGGTTCATGACCATTTCAGATTCTTCTTTCGGTAATATCTGATCCCAAAAGCGGGCTTCACGAACTAAAAAATGAACTTTCTTTCCTCTACTAAGCAACATTTCAGCCAACTCAATCCCTATTAGTCCTCCACCGACTACGGTCGCGTGTTTTATTTTTTAAATGCATTTTTTAATAAAGTATTAATAAATTTTATTGTTAAATCCCCGAACTCCCTTTAAATTTTGACCAGGCCAACCAAATTTGTTTGGTTTGGAACCACAAGCAATGATGAGTACATCATAACCTAGCTCACTTTGATCTTCAAAAACGAGGCATTTCTTTTCGACTCTTATTTTACAAACCCTTTTCTGGACAAGGTCAATTCGATTTTTTTTCCAAAAGGTAGTTTCATACGGTTGAGTATGTTCAAACCGAAGATGTCCCATATAGACGTTCATCAACGCAGTACGAGAAAAAAAATAGGGCGTTTCATCAGAAACAACCGTTATCAAATAATCTGAATTTTTACGTATGTGTCGGGCCGCAGTGATCCCAGAAATACCATTTCCAATGATGACAACTGATTTTGGGGTAGTTTGATTATTCATAAATCAAAAGTACAATTTTTAATAGAAAAAAAATAATTTGTACATTTAATCCACCAAATCAAATATATGTACCTACTTAAATCTCTCACTTTCTCGTTTAACCGAATCGGTTTGATCAGTTTAAAAATCAATTTGAACTTATGAATACGATTAAACATCCACTTTGGACAAAAGTATCTGCTGATTTTAAAATTCAACCCGATCGAGTTTGGGAAGCGATAACTCTACCCCAGATGACCGAACAATATATGTACAATTGCCAACTACATGCTGATTGGAAAGTAGGAGGAAAGGCTGTATGGAAAGCCCAATCTTCCAATGGCTCTTGGCACGATCACGTAAAAGCAGAAATTATCATTTTGTGTCCCAATGAACATCTTGGGTTTAAAGTTTTTCATGAAGCAACAGAATGTCATCCTGAAGTCTGCTCGGAGTTACATTACCGAATTGAGTTGTTTAACAAAGTAACTCGACTGACTATTCAGCAAGGTGACTTTCAATTTATAACGGGAGGTGAAGATCGATATAATTCCTGTCAACAAGGATGGGACTTTGTTTTTCCAAAATTAATTCAATTGTTAAAAACAGATTAGACATGGATATAAACTTTGAAAATATTTATGAAAAAAGTATTGATTTTATTTTTGAGTATGGCCCTAGAATAATTGGTGCAATTTTAGTATGGATTATTGGTATTTGGGTGATTAAAATGATGGGTCGAGCACTCAAATTGATCTTTGACAAAAGTAAAATGGATGTTTCTCTGAGGTCATTTCTTCACAGTCTTTTGACGATGGCTTTAAAAATTTTACTAGCTATTAGTGTTTTAGGAATGTTAGGAATTGAAATGACTTCATTCATAGCGATCCTTGGTGCAGCTGGACTTGCCTTTGGTATGGCCATGAGTGGAACTCTTCAAAACTTTGCGGGGGGTGTGATGATTTTGATTTTTAAACCCATTCACATTGGGGATCTGATCGAGACTCAAGGGTATATTGGTGTAGTAAAAGACATTCAAATTTTTGTTACAATACTCTTAACTCCTGACAATAAAACGGTCATTCTTCCCAATGGTCTAGTTGCCAATAACGAAATTACAAACTATGCCACTGAAGGAACCATACGTGTTGATTTAGAATTTGGTATTAGCTATAACGACTCGATTGACAAAGCACGTGAAGTTTTGTTTAAGATTATGGAAAACCATCCTATGGTGTTGAGAAAACCTAAACCCTTTGTGGGTGTTTTAGGGTTGGGTGATTCCTCAGTAAATCTTGCTGTTAGACCTTATTCTAAACCTTCTAATTATTGGGAAGTCTATTTTGATATTTATGAGCAAGGCAAAAAAGCCCTTGATTCGGTTGGCATTGAAATTCCATTTCCTCAACGATTTATTCATAAAGCAAAGCATTAATTTAAAAAAATCCTAACCAACTAAAAAAACCTAAAATCATGACTTATGTTCTTTCTGTTATCGCTGCTTTTTGTTGTTTTTTTATTCTTCTTAGAATATTAAAAGAATTTAAAACCGGTTTTGACTGGTTTTCGGCTACTTTATATTTTGTTATCTTCTTAGTTTCTTGTTCTTTAGTTTTGGTACTTATTTTTGGACTTTATTATCTTGCAATAGGTGAATTGATTTAGTGAATCATTCTTTGATAGTAAGCATTCAAAAATTGGGGGCCTACGCCCAACCAATGGCTTAAATGAAGAACTCCAAAATGGAATAATAAGCGAAGAATTCCATTTTCATAAAATCGTCTTGAAGAGGTAATGACTTTATCTGGGAGCACTCGAAAATTGTTTTGTTGATATAGTTTTTTGATAAATTGAATATCTTCACACACCCTATAACTAGTATCATAGCCTTGAAAACTAAGAAATATTTTTTTGGATACAAATGGGGTTTGATCGCCTCCCCGGCAAAGTAGGTGATTCCATTTACTTCCGGCTGCAGCCTTCCTTAAAATCCAGTTTGAGGTATCGAATTTCAATTGAAAGCATCCCGATTGAGCTCCATTTTGGATGGCATTTGAAATTTTTTCATCAAAGTTCAGAGGCAACCGAGAATCTACATGAACAAAATAGATCCAAGGAAGCGTGGCATTTTCTACCCCATGATTCATTTGAAATGCACGTCCCTTTTGTGTTTGATAGGCTTTTATACTGGGATTATTATTAAGCCATTCCCAACTACCGTCCGTACTTCCTCCATCGACAATAATCAATTCTTGGGGGGATTGACTTTGTTGATTTAAATTATTTATAAATTCTGGAAGAATCTCAATCTCGTTTAATACAGGTACGATGATTGATAAAAACGATTTATTCATTGAGACTCCAGTCATAGGCAAGGTAATCTGTTTTTGGTTTTTTTAAAGAGACTCCTGAATAGCGTTCAATAAATGCGAGACGCTCTGTTTTTGAGCCAAAGTCTTTTGCAAACCAAATAAAAATTCGTGAAAGTTCTATATGATCTGGATTGATTTTATTTTTAGTACGATCCTTTAAAAAGGCTTTGGTGGCTTCGACAAGTTGTTTTTCCATTTCTTTTTCTTGAAATGCAGTATTTAAGAGTTTAGGACAAGAAGCAGAAGCGCAATTGATGGCAAAATGGATTCGTGGCTCGTCCATTTTCCTCAATATTTTATGTTCAATATCCCCTAGAGTATAGTTTTTACCCGAGGAGGTAAAACATTTTGTATCCCATGGTGATTTTATTTCTTTAATACTTTTTAACGGATAATGATTTAAAATGAGTTGAACAGTTAGCGCATTGTAAGCATTGATCCAGTAGGCCAGTTTTTGATTTTTGGATCCAGTATCTCTAGGGGGCATTCCCTCTAGTGTTTTGATGTATGCGTCCAAATTATCTTTTTCCTGAATCCATTCTTTGTAATTTACTACCCCTTTTTCTGAAACATATTTTAGCAGCATTTTGTTCCATCGATAATGAATGTTTTTTTGGGCGTTCACAGAAATGGCAAATAGGAAGGTTAAAAGATAAATAAAAGATTTCATAGGGTATTAATTTAAATTAGCAACAACCACCCCCGTCGTAATGGAAGGTGGAATTCGATATAAATAGATCGTTTCGATTTAAATGTTTTAGAGCATTGGCTGTTTTATCACAAACTGAAAGAGGTTGATTTTGAAGTAATACATGCCCCTTTTGATCATCAAAAAAATCTTCATTGCCATAGTAAATGGCGGATTTTCCAGTAAAAACACAAGGACCATCTTCAGGCATTGGATCTTTTATGGCACAGACTTCAACACTTTCTATATAAATGGTTTCTTCCGTATCATAATGTTTTGAATCGAGTATACGGTAGGGGCGTTTAGCACGAATTTCGATGGTTCCAAAGCCCACTTTACAAAGCATGTCAACATAGTCTTTCAACGAGATCGCACCTGATAGACATAAGGCTCGCAACCGTTCATCATTTCGAAGGTTTTCATTCATGAGTTGTTCACAAATGGGATCGCTCATAACTAATCGTCCATGAGGTTTTAAGACTCGATACATTTCTTCCAATGCCTGCTGAAGCTCGTCTGTTTTAAAAATATTAAAAAGGCAATTTTGAGCAGCAACATCCATACTATTGTCCGAAACGGGAAGTTGAAGGGCATCGCCTTTTTCAAGACGAATAAATTCTTTTTGAAACCATTGATTTTGTATTTCGGCTTCTTTGAAATTATCTTGACAAGCAGTCAACATCTCGTCCACTACATCAACACCAATGACTCCATCCTTTTGTCTTGAAAAATAACTAAACTGAAGAAGCTCCATACCACCACCTACTCCTACATAGAGAATTTTAGGATTGTTAACTAGATCTCTGGGATGAACGGTACTTCCGCAGCCGTAGTTCATCTCTTGCATTATTGTGGGAATTTTTAATCCGGGAAATTGCCAGATAGGGGTTGTTGTACAACAAAGACCCACATCGGGGTTGAGAGCTGCATCTTTGTATAGGTCTTTGGTGGTTTCCAGATAAGTCATAGGCTGTTTTTTGGTTGAAAGTTAGAGGTTTTACAATCCTTCAACAAGTGCTTTAACAATTTTTATGAGATCTTGTTCTCCTCGTTGGGCCATTTCCATTATTTCCGGTATATCAATAGGTTGTAAATTATCGGGATCGCATTCGTCTGTTAACACACTAATTGCTAAAACCTCTATATTTAATTGTCGAGCGACAATTACTTCTGGAACTGTAGACATACCCACTGCATCTGCACCAATGATTTTCAAATACCGATATTCAGCGGGAGTCTCTAGTTGGGGTCCAACTACTGATGCATAAACTCCCTGGTGTAAACGAATCTTCTCTTTTTTTGCCAGCTCAAGTGTTCGACTTCTAAGCGTAGGGTCATAAGGAGCACTCATATCAATAAAGCGCTCGCCCAAGGATTCCATATTTTTTAAGGCTAGCGGAGACCCGCCTTGTAAATTAATGTGATCTTTGATCAACATCAATTCACCCTTTCGAAAATGAAGGTTAATGGCTCCTGCTGCATTACTGAGAATCAACTGAGTGCCACCCAAAGCTGCAAAGACTCGAACGAGATACGTGATTTCAAAAAAATCATATCCCTCATATAAATGAAATCGTCCTTGAAAAACTAAAATGGGTTTACCTTTTAATATGCCGTATAAAATCTGACCCTTTTGGAATTTTTGAGTCGGTAAGGGAAAGTGTGGGATCTTCTGGTAAGAAATTTGCTTTTCAACTTTTATGTGTGAGATCATATCATGAAGACCTGTACCAAGCACCATTCCCAATTTGATTTTTGGGACACCTTGTTGTTGAAGGTAGTTTACACTTTCAGTAATTTTATTTTTCATCGGTATACTTTTTTAGCAATTTAAATAATTCGGGTTGTTGTTTTAAATCTTCAAATAGGTCAATATCATTCTTTTTTTCTAAAAAAGAGATGGAGTGTTTTTTTAGATCTTTTAAAGTGTCATTAAAAACGGTTTTACTGCTCCATTCTTTATTTTTAAAAATCAATGGGATCATTTTTTTTTTACCTAAAAGGTAATAGCCACCATCGGTAGCAGGTCCTATAACTACTTCGGTTTGATCAAGTGATTCGAAAGCCTTTTTGATTAAAGTTGAATCAAGATCCCATAAGTCTGTTCCTATAATTACTATTTTTGTGTATCCATTTTTAAATCCCCATTGAAAAGCGTGAGCCATTCGATCTCCTAACGAAGCCCCTTTTTGAGGAATTTTGGGAAAATCATGAAAAATCGAATTAAATAGAGAAGGATTACTTCCACTATAAAAAATCACTACGTCTTGCAGAACCTTTTTTAAAACAGAGTCTGTTTTTATTAAGAGTTGTTGAAAGATCCAAAAAGCTCTTTTATCACCAATAGACTTAGCTAGTCGTGTTTTAAGGGTTCCCATTACGGGGGTTTTAGCAAAAACCAGAAGGAGTGACTTCATAAATACACAGAGTTTTTTTGAAA
>JAYNHN010000007.1:0-30864 GCA_038108035.1 Flavobacteriaceae bacterium | reverse complement strand
CTGTTGATTTTGCACTGCTCAAGGATGGAAAATTAATTGAGCTCAATAAAGAAGTGGAAGACAATAACTTTTCTGTAGGCGACATTTTTGTCGGTAAGATCAGAAAAGCACTTCCCGGGTTAAATGCCGCATTTATAGATGTCGGTCACGAGAAAGACGGTTTTTTACACTACCACGATCTCGGTCCCAAACTCCCTTCACTAATAAAGTATATTAAACAGGTAAGCACAGGTAAAAACAAAGATTATCTTTTAAAACAATTTCGTTACGAAAAGGATATTAACAAAGACGGTAATATTGGAGATGTCGTATCGCCCAAACAAACCGTTCTTGTTCAGGTTGTGAAAGAACCCATATCGACCAAAGGTCCTCGATTAAGTTCAGAAATTTCATTGGCAGGGCGCTATATGGTGCTCATGCCCTTTTCTGATCGAGTTTCCATATCACAAAAAATTGAAGATCGTGCCGAAAAAAACAGATTAAAGAAATTGGTGCAAAGTATTCGCCCAAAAGGTTTTGGTCTAATCATACGTACCGTTGCTGAAGGTCAAAAAGTAGCTGCACTGGATGCCGATATCCAACAATTGTTAACACGCTGGAAGAATTTATCCGCAAAGTTGAAACAAATTGACAAATATCCAACCAAAGTGCTCAGTGAAATCAATCGATCCTCAAGTATATTACGTGATATTTTTGACAATAGCTTTAAAGGCATTCATGTTGACGATGCAGAGATACAATCCGAAATTCAGGACTATATTCAAACCATAGCTCCCGATAAAAAGTCGATCGTAAAACTGTATACTAACCACCTTCCTATTTTTGAAAAGTTTGGGATCGAAAGGCAAATAAAATCCTCTTTTGGAAAAACAGTTTCCATGCAAAAAGGAGCCTATTTGGTGATCGAGCACACAGAAGCCTTACACGTTATCGATGTAAATAGTGGAAACCGTTCCAATCATTCTAAAAGTCAAGAAGACACCGCCCTAGAGGTGAATATGATCGCCGCATCCGAAATCGCCAGACAATTACGTCTGCGTGATATGGGTGGGATTATTGTAGTCGATTTTATTGACTTGAATTCGAATGATAACCGGAAAAAACTGTTTGAATTCCTCCGTAACGAAATGAGTTCAGACCGAACTAAACACAAGATTCTACCCCCCAGTAGGTTTGGGTTAATTCAGATCACACGTCAGCGTGTACGTCCTGAAATGAGTATCAAAACCAAAGAACCCAACCCCAATGTCAATGGGGAAGTAGAAGCTCCTATTGTATTAATTGACAAAATCAACACAGAGCTTAGTAAAATTACTAAGAACAAGCGCAACCAAAAGGAAAAAATATTTTTACATGTTCATCCTTTTGTAGCCGCTTACCTTTTAAACGGGACTCCATCCCAACGTTTATCATGGTATTTAGAATACAAAAAGTGGATTCGAATTGTTCCACGCCACGCTTATCAATATTTGGAGTTTCGTTTTTTAAATAAAGAACGAAGAAGACTCCGAACTTAATATCCAAAAAACCGCACTTCCTTGAAGTTGCGGTTTTTTTATGTCCAGTCTTTTTGAAATTTTCGAGAAATCGGAATTTCTGTTCCGTCCGTAAGGAGAAAGAAGTTTCGTTGAATTTGTTTCACAAAGTTACGATTGGTGATATACGACCGGTGGGTACGTACAAAATTGGGCGGAAGTTGTTCGTCTAGATCCGTGAGACGGCCACGAACCAAATGATTTTTCCCGTTAGAGGTAAACACTCGAATATAATGATCCTCTGCCCTCACATAAAGCAAATCACTGATATAGATTTTGGTTTTGTCTTTCAGTACGATATGATTTTTAATGAGCAGTTGTTTTAAGGCTTGTACTTCTTTAAGGGTATCTTCTTTTTCTATTTCTAAATGTTGTTTTTTGAATTGAGCCTTTCTATAAAGCCAAATAAAAAAGATAACCAACAGCAACAAGCCTCCAGATAAAGGAAGTAAGGTTTGAAATTGAGTACTTAAAGAGGTATGCTTTTGAGTGAGCTGCTCCAGTTCTTTTTGCTTTTTTTCAATATCATGAGTTAGTGACATTTTTAAGATTTCTTTCGTTTGCTCTAATCGGTTGAGCGAATCCAAATGCTTTCGAGCCTCTTTAAAATACTGAAGTGCCCGTTTGGAATCTCCTAAACCTTCATAACACTTAGACAAATACTCGTTGGTGCGTAGAAGTCCTTCTGGATTCTCTTGGATTGCCTTCTCATTAAGACCTCTCTGAAAAAGAGGAAGTGCTTCTGTGTAGTTACCAGCGTTGTACAATAGAATTCCTAAACTGTGATCGTTTAACACTTTAGCTTGCTTTCCAATCCAAAAATCTGTTTGATCAAATAGAGACGAAGCTTTGCGAAAATGTATAAGGGCTTGATCTATTTGTTTTGTGAAAACTTCGTGATAGATACCCCAACCTTGTTCTTGTATTCCTTTTAAATAAGGTTCACGAACCCTAATTTTTGAAAAGGCTTCTAATAGATCTTTTAGTTCAGTAACTGTATTAAAAGTCGCAGCGTTAAAAAATAATTGTTGACTCATTAAATCTACCTTTAACTCATAGTATCGATATTGATCTATAGTACTCAATTGATCCCCATTTATTGCGCTCAAGTGATTTTCTATCAATGGATAAAGATGAACCTGATCAATCGAAAACGGAAGAATATAGGTCACTATGGCTCGATGAAACTGGTTTTCCCAATAGGGGGCACCTGCTTTTCGAAGTCGATCCAGTTGTTCCAATAAGGTTTGATGTAATACTTTGTTATACTCCTTTGCATTTCTGCCTTGAAGTTTTACATACAGCAATACCGCAAGAGGGTTTTCATCTTGAGAAAGTGCTTTCTTTTCAAGAAAATACGGTTTCCCTTCTATTAGATAATTCATCTCAGAAGTTATCAATTGATGTAGATAGGTATTCTCGAATTGAGAACTGCTTTTTTTCATCATCTCCAGATCATAGTTACAGCGATATTCAAACCACTCTTGTTCTTTTTGATACGGTTTGTCTGCAACTGAAATAAAGTGAATTCCTAAAATTGAAAAAAAAAGCACAATCATTTAAATTGACTTTGTCGACTGACAGATATTTGACATAAATGTCCCCCTACTCTAAGTTTTTTCTGACCATTGGTTTCACCACATAAATTATTCAATTCATCCTCTTTATGATGATGGGTAATGGTATCTCCTTGTTCAATATAATGCTCCGGTTTTTTGATTACATAAGTATATTCTTTAGAAATAAAAGGTGAATTACATTTTCCCTTTTTAAACCATAAATCTATATATAATACACCCTCTCGCTTGGGTTGTTCTACCTCGGAAATATAATAATAACTGTCTTCTGAGTTGAGTAATAAAAATTTTAGGGATTTTATCTTTTTCTCTCCTTTTACTTCAACCGTTTCATGTACCCGAGCTGAAACCACAAAATTTTTGTTCTTTTCTAAGCTCATATAATAGGTTTGGTAGTTTAGCGTATCCTCAATATTTAAAGTAAAGTCTGAATTGATCAACTTGCAAGCCTCTTCTTTTTGTCTCGGGTGAAATAAGAGCCTTTTAGAAGGGTCTGGGATGATACAACGATCTGAATAACAGGGTATTGGGTAATGTGAGCAATTTCCTTTTTTATAATAAATCGCCAAAGCAATAGCGATCAATCCGATTCCGGTTAACGATACAGTAATTAGTTTTTTCATGGTTTAAAGATTTAAGTGAGTAATTAAAATTAATAAAATTGTTAGTGATTTTAAATCCGTTCCGGGATAAATACATCCAATTGGAGTTTAAATGTGGTCAAGTTTTTTTATGCCACTTTTTTTAATTTATTTTAGTAAAATGACCTTGACCGTTGTTTAGCCATTTTAAATGAGGTCCATCATTGCCTTCATAATAAATATCGAAATCTCCATCTTGATCTAAATCTTGAAGATGTATCCACTCTCTCCAGCCACTTCCATGATTACTTACAATTTGGTCAGAACTTTTGTCTACAAAAATATTATCTCCTTTGTTTTCTAAAATTTGGATATAATGGCGATTGTAAAATCCATAAATTCCATCTCCATCTGATACCCTATTGATAATAATATCTCTATCTCCATCTCCGTCTATATCTTCTGAATCAAAATCTACAGCAATTTTATAATTTTCAATCGTGGGTAATTCTGTACTTAAAACTTTAAAGTACTTTCCGTAACTATTCCCCCAAAAAATAATAGGTGGAGCATTATCGCCAAAAAGAATATTATGTTCGTTCCCGAAATGACCTCCCATAATTAAATCCATAAATCCATCCAAATTAATATCAATAAATTCTGCTGTATAATAACTCCCTAATTTCCAATAACGTGAATCATCTATTATATCTGTAGAGTAAATAAAATTCCCATTACCATCATTAACTAAAAAAATTGCATTTTTCTCACTTGGAGAACCAATAATGAAGATATCTAAGTCTCCATCGTTATCAAAATCAGCAGAGCTTCCTCCATGATAGAAACCAGAAAGATCATTAAGTTTATTATAATTAAATCCATTTCCGTTGTTAATCAATAAAACTGGAGATTCTCCTGGAAAGGGGTCTGCATCATAGCCATGACCTATTATAAAAGCGTCTAATTTTTCGTCATTGTTATAATCTCCTGTCAGTATTTTTCGAGGATTTTGCATTCCCTCCGAATTTGGAGGCAAGAAATTTGAAACTTCAAGAAAGCCATCACAGTTATAATTATTACATTCTCCTCCACATTCACAGTTAAGAGAATTTATAGAGGTTTTATCACCATAAAAAAGTCTAAAAGGAGTAAATTCAAAGCTTTTCCAAATTCCTCCAGCTAAGAGCACATCTGTAAATCCGTCATTATTAAAATCCCCATAGCCTTGGTTGAAAAAACGATCCCAATCATTCGTTAATTGAACGCCATTTATATACACATCCGAGACTTGTAATTTATAAGAACTGGTAGCTTCCAAATTAAAGTTAGGTTGAATTTCCAATCCCTCATCTCGAAGTAACTCCAAGGAATAGGATTTTATTTCTCCTGCATTTTGGGAAAAAACTTCAATTGAAAAGGTTTTTTGAGGAAGGAAAAGAGTATCCCCCGCGGCACGGTTGGCTGTTGCCCCATTGGACAAACTCAAAGACTCAATAAGAACATAGTCATTGAGATAAGGCATTTCCTCCTGCATTAGAATGGTTTCATCCTGTATTAGTGTAGTATATGTTTTGTCTGCTCGTATTGTCAAAGAAAGTATTTCAGCTAGAGGAGAAGCAACATTAAAAGTTAGGTTGTAATTTGTTATTGTCGTTCCATTTTCTGCCTGTACATGAATAGAAACTGAATTATTGGAAACAGTCAACAGATCCCCTGCTTTAATATTTACCGTTGCTTTAGGAGAAACCGTAACGGATTTCACTATCACAGATTCCACACCAAAAGGGATCTTATCCGCCAAAGTAACTTGACTTCCGCTAATAACGGTTGAATATCCCGCTCCATTGTACTCAATCATTAGTGTTAATAGTTCAGAAGCACTGGACTTAGACTCGGGAGACGATCCTTCCTCTTTCCCACAAGAAAAAATAAGAAGTAGTTTTAGAACTAGAGTTAAAGATAGCGTGGTTTTCATAGTGTAAGATTTAGGCAAGCCGTTAAAATTAATAAAATGATTACTGATTTTTAATCAATTCTTCTAAGAAGGCATCTAATTGTGGTTTAATGGGAAAGCTCATCATGATTTGTTTTTTTACATGAAAGTATTATTTCGCGTTAATTTCTGGGCATGCAGTATATAGTATACTGGCTAATTGATAACTGTCTTGTACCGTCCATGGGTATTCCTCTCCAACGTCAATATGAATACCACTTACTTGAAGCGCCATGGTTGTTTCGTCAACATCAATAAGATAACGAGTTACATTAGTTTCTGAAAAGCTTTCATTTTCTAACCGATATTCAAGCGCACTGTAGGGTTTTGGAGTATTAGTTTTCCATCGCCAATAGTCTTGTCTTGCATGGATAAGTTGCCCCATAGGATTGAAATAGGAAACCAATACGGTTCCATATGCGCTATAGAGAATGGTGACCGTACCTATTTGAGGGCAATCTGTAATGATTTCTCCATTGCTTGTACGACAACGTTGATTAAAACCTTCTTCCAAGTAGTCACAGAGATTTTGTCTTGGACTAGCGGGGGAGCGATCTCCTTCCCCTACATCAAATAATCCTATCCAGCGCCATTCTTGCTGAATGCGTAGATGATTTGAATTTTCAGGTGCATTTGGGGCTAAGTTAACAGCCTTATTCGCATTTAAACTTGAAGCTTGATGTTCTCCACAATTTTTTAGCGTTCCGTCTTCTAATTGAAGGATAAGTTCTAGTGCATTTTCCCCTAAATCAATGTTTGATAAGGTGGCTATAGTTCCTTTCTCAGGAAGGATTCCAGTGGGAGTATAGTCGTTGTCCATCAAGACTACTTTTATCAAGCTAAGGGTATCATTTGTTTCGGTATAATGCAGATCATACTTTCCTCGATACAGTATTGATGTGTTGTTGTTTTCTCCATTCCCTTGAATGATTTTTAAGCTATAAAGCCGTTTATCAAAAAACTGGACTTCTTCCACGCGACAATTCATTAATTTTTTTGCACTATTGGCAAAAGACCATTTCCCCAACAATATTTCCTCAATGCTGGCTTGTTGTTCAGCGGAAGAAGGGACTGGTGGGGTAATTGTACTTATATTGTCTTCTATCGGATCAGTAAGTTTAGACTCTTTTCCACAAGAAAAAACAAGTAGTAGTAAAACGAAAGTTAAAGAGAGAATGTTTTTCATGGTAATAAGGTTTGGAGTTCTTAACTTCTTATACAATTTTTTGATTTTCTAATCACAATAGGGACAATCTGGTAGATCAAACTCTTTTTTTGCAATGCTGTAAGCTTCACAGTCAACAATAGAAAGGTTACCTCCGTTTTGACAACTATACCTCCAAGCATTAATACATCCCACCTCTGAGCTTTCTATTAAATTTGAGGGTCCCTTATAATTTAAAATATCACAGTCATTTGTTATTGCTTTTTCTTTATCACAGCTAAAGAGAAAAAAAAGAATAAATAATGATAAAAAAAAGGATGTGTTTTTCATGATTCTTCTGTTAATAAATTAAAAGTTTAATATGGATATCGATTTTCACTCCATTCCCATCGATCCATTTTCCATGACTCAAATACATTTTTATTGAATGTTGAAGTAAAAATATCCAGACCATATGAAATTTCACCGGGGTTGATTTTTCCTGTCGTTAAACTCTTTTTCCCATTCAGGTTTCGGCTTGTTGTATAGCTAACCTCAAAAATTTTAACATAAACAGGTTTATTCGTTGTGTTTAAGGCTTTGAAAATAATTTGATTGCTTTCCTCTTTATAATAAATGGACACTCCATCTCTGGCATCATAAAATGTAAAATCCATTAAACCTTTTGAGAAAGACTCACTATCTACTTTTTCTTCTGTACATAAGCATTCTTTCAATGCTTTCAGTCCTTCATGAGGGCATGACTCACAAGTGCAATCATCCGGCCAAGCAGTAGCAGACCCATGTTTTTTGTAACAATCACTTTCTTGTGCTTGTGTTGTTGCCATTGACCCTATTAGAAGAACAAAAATCATTAAAATGTAAATTCTATTTTTCATATCCCTTGAATTAACCTCCAATGTAAAAACCAAGTTTGATTCCAATTGTTGATAAAGAAAAATCCACTTGTTTATTAGAAAACATATTATATTCTACGCCATAATAAAAAGCCCCCGCAGCACCGTCAAAACGGAAATTGAGATTACTTACTTCCTCCCATTCAAAGTCAGCATTGATAAACTTTACATTTTTATCTGCAAGGGTATAGGAAAATGAAAATCTACTTAATCCATTTCTTTCTTTTCCATTCCATGGATCAACCGTAAACCCTAATCCATAGGTAGAATAAAATTTATCTTCTCCTATTTTTTCTTTGGTCTCTCCATCTACAGAAAAATGATGATAAAACTTGGTGTTATAGGATAGTAATTGAAGTGAAACAGCTCTAGACCAACCAAAATTGAATCCCAATCCATAAAAATACCTTCCGTATTTATTTTTCTCTATTTCTATGGATTCAGGTTCATCAAATATAGATGGAGCATCATAGAAAGAATTTGTACCCGTATCCTCTCCTAATGCGCCTAAAATAGTTGAACTATCACCGGGCTTTAAAACCCAGTTTAATGAATATTCTCCTAAGAATTCAATTAAAAACGATTCTGAAATGGGAAGATTCACTTCAATATAGGTTATTAAGGGAATTGAAAATTTAGATATTTCGCCACCAATTATATTCCCTCCTGTATTAATTGTCATTCCAAAATATCGATCTCCATAACCCCAATCGTGACTTGCAGCGTTAGCAACTACTGCACCAGTAAAAGCCCCTCTTTGAGCGTTTACAATATAATTCTGTTGTGCCGGTGTGAGATAATTAAGATAATTGTTTTTAATCTTCCTTAATAATTCTACCCGATCAAAAGAATCTAAACTCATGTTTTGTACTTGATTGTACAATCGATTTGCCTCATTGGTCATTAGCATCATATATTCAACTTCACGATCAAAATCATCTTTTACTTTAGAAACTTGCTTTTTAATTTCTTCGTATTCTTCTCGATTTTCTCGTTCTTCTTTTGTTTCGTTATTTTTTGTAGACTCTATAACAATCCCAAAAGGACTGTCTTCTTCTTTTTCTAATTCGTCCCATGCAACATCTATTAACTTTCGCTCAATTTCTTCTAGTTCTCTACTATAATCATTGCCTTGATCGATCTCACTTAATTTGATATAAATGCGTTTCTTTTTTTGCAAATTCGCTTTTGTTTCTTCATTAGTGTTCGTTACTTCATATTGAAGTTTTTGAATTTGTTTGTCCAAATCCATTTTCTTTCGAATGGCATTTTGCATCTCATTTAACTCATCTACATACAGATCACTAGTAAGTTGAGCAGAATTAATGCGTAAAGAGAGAGCATTGAATTGTGTAGTGTACCCTTCCTGAATCGAAGCAATTCCTCCTCCGTGTTGTATATCAAAATAATTTAGAAGGGCTTTAGGAGAACCTAAATAATAACCAAATCCACCACATCCATCTATTGTTGCTCCTATTGGATAAGAGTTTTTACCTTTGTAAAAATCAACATTTACTGTTACTTTTTGTTTATAAGGTTTAGATAGAGGGAATGAAAAGCCTAAATCCGCTGCACTTGTACCGTTATATTCATAAGCGTGAATTTCAAAAGATATTACTTTTCTACAAAGGGTAATTTCTATATTGTCTTTTCCAACATTACTTAAGTTGGCTGAAATTTCAACGGTCGCCTCATATTGAATCGTCCCGCTGTTTGCATTCAAAGAACCTTTAATAGTCTTGACTGCGCTAGGTTGTGAAAAGAGATTTATGCATGCCAATACAAGTCCGAAGAAAAAGATAGCTTTTGATTTCATTCTAAAACGTTTCATTTTAATCACAATAGCTACATGTTGGTCTTTCGCCTACTCCATTCCAAAGGGCATCCACCGCTTGTTTAAAACTTTGACAATAGGTAGCTACAGCTTCTGATCCACCTGCACAATAATAGACATAAGCGGCTTGACAATGCGCATCCAGTTGTATGTCGGGCGAAGCTCTTTTATAATCTTCATTACAAGCAGCACCTGCTACAGCATCTCCCTGCGTTTCCATTTTTTCGAATACATCGGGATAGCCGGCATAAAAATTATATGCCTTCCCTGCTTCGGGCTGAAAAGTAGTAAATCCGCTAGAATACGAGTCGATAGTATCTATGTCATTAGTGCCTGAAGGATCGTCTGTCCAAATAGAAACTCCATTGGGATTGTAATCTACCATCAGGGTAATTTCTCCATCGGGCTCTACTTGAACCGGAGCAAAGGAATTACTACTTACCTCCACTTCAAAATTCCAAGGATTTTTAATGGTTAATGAAAATTGATTTTTGTCTTTGGTGCAACCTAAAATCGCTACCCACATAAAAAAGGTAAAAAAAAAATTCTTTATATTCATAACATTCAATAAAATTTTGGTTCGCCCCAAAACTAGCATTCCAAAAATCGGTTTTCCAAAAAAATGTCGTGAATGACAAGACAAATGACGTGAATGGTAAAAATGAATTTGTTTATCTTTAAAGGAAACAGATTTATATAAATGCTTAACCCCAAGATCGCTTTATCGGAATGGAAAAAGAAAGGTCACTTCATAGAAGTGGGAATCCAATCCTTTCGTATCTATACACAAGAATTGGGGATTTCCGATGCCATACCTCAAGAAACTGCACTCTTACTGCATGGTTTTCCCGAGTCGTCTTTTTCCTTTCATCGGGTGGTAAAGGGATTGCTTTGTGATTTTAAGCGAATCGTCCTTTTTGATTTTGTAGGCTTTGGGTGGAGCGACAAACCTGCTGAAGATTTCTCTTATTCTTTGGTGGAACAAACCGATTTTACTTTGGGTATATGGGAAAAGTTGGGTGTACAAGGAGGTCACCTCATCGCCCACGATATGGGCAACAGTGTAGCAACCGAACTGGCAGCACGCCAGGTTCAAGGTCTTTTACCTTCTTTTTTGACAAAACAAATACTCAGTTTTACGTTTACAAACGGAAGTATTATTTTGGAACTCGCTCGTTTACGAATCACTCAAAAACTACTACTCTCCCCTTGGGGTAATACCCTTAGATTCATCGCCACTTATCCCATTTTCCGTCATCAGATTAGAAGTGCGCATGGGAATCCAAATTTGGAGGAGCGAGAAATTCAGAGACTGTGGGAGGCTACTTGTTTACAAAAAGGGCATCGGAAAAACCATTTGACCATTCAGTACATTAACGATCGGAAACGTTTTGAAAAATCCCGTTGGCTTCCTGCTTTAAAGCAATTAAAAGTTCCCGTTCACCTTTGCTGGGGTGAGGATGATGCCGTGGCTAGAGTTCAAATCCCACATTTTGTAAAACAGCGGTATTGCCCTTCTGCCTCGATCTCTTACATGCCCAATGTGGGACATTTTTGCCAGTTGGACAATCCCTCTCTATGGGTTAAAACCTTAACAGATTTTTTTAAAATCCATAAGATACTGATCCCGTCTTGACATTCGATCTCGTTGATCTGAAGTCCAGTTTTGGGATAAAATCGCTTATTTTTAAGGATGCAAAAAAAAGGATCTCTTACCGTTCAGGAAACCCAACAAAAAATGGAACATTATTGTGCCTATCAAGAGCGTTGTCATCAAGAAGTAGAGAAAAAACTAAAATCGTTAGGAGTCATTCAAATAGCACAGGAAGAAATCATCGGACATTTAATTCAAAATAATTATTTAAATGAAACCCGTTTTGCCAAAAGCTTTGCCCGCGGAAAATTTCGAGCCAAAAAATGGGGGAAAAATCGAATCCTTCGGGAACTCAAAATGCGAAATATTAGCGAATACAATATCAAAAAAGGTTTGGAAGAAATTCCCGAAGAAGAATACCTAGCCACTTTTTACATACTTTTTGAAAAGCGTAAACAAGCTGTCGATCATTTAGCCGTACATCAGCAAAAGAAAAAAATTTTGGATTATCTCTTGTATCGAGGATGGGACAAACCACTCATTTACGATGCAATACGAGAAAATTTTTAGATGTTTTTCTCTAAATAGATCACAAACGGTATTGCAGACCCAATAAGCCGTTTCTCCCGGGCATGGGTACCAAATTGGTTTCGGAATAGCGGGTATTGAATAAATTGTTTAAAGCAGCCTCTATTTGAAGTTTTTTCCAAGTGTATTGCAGATTAAAATCCACCACAGTATATCCTTTTTGTAGGGGTCTTTGACCGTATTTTACCCCAAAAAATCCTTGGAAATACGGACTCCATTTTCCTGTATAACTGAGCGTTAGATGGTGTTTTAAGGAATTAACACTGTATCGCGAAAAATCGATAGCAAGTTGCTTTAAATCGTCGTTTAGATAGGTATATCCCACTTGAACCCGCTGGGGAAGATTCCCTAATAAGAAACGCCGGCTCCACTCGGCTTCCCAACCCAGTGTATTCAGCTCTTGAATATTGGTTGCCTCCCACAAAGCATCTGCCTGTGTTTTGGTATAATCAATCAAGTCTTGAGCGACTCGATTAAAAATGGCTAAGTAAAACTGCGTCCGTTTTTGAGTATATCGAAAACCCACTTCTTGTGTAAGGGCTTCTTCGGGTTTTAAATCTGAATTCCCTCGTGTCGTCCGGTCCTCATAATAAAGATCCGTAAAGGTCGGAATCCTATAGGTGTATCCCAAACTACCATAGAACCTCCATTTGGGAGAAAGTTTCCAACCTAAGTCGAACCCGGGATAGGCAAAAGTTCCAAAATCACTGTAATTGCTTATGGCAATTCCTGGAGTAAAATCTATTTTCTGATTCCAAAATGAAAAACGTTGCTCTAAAAAGAGGCTACTAACCCTTCGGCTGTGCTGTCCTAAATTATTGCTTGAGATAGATACTCGGGCTAGATCAAATCCTAAGCCTGTTACTCCCAGTGAAGTTGAAAGACTGGTATCAAAAGCACCCCCTACTTTATGAGTAATGTGCCAATTTTCATACACCTCAGGCTGTTGTCGTAAAAACAAATAGTGATCTTGACCCCTACGCCAATATACACGGGGCTTAAAAACCCACTGGTTTTTTGCTATTTTGGACTGAAAAGCCACCACACTACCCTGTGTTTCTTCGTATTGATCCTTTGCGTCTGGAGAAGCATAAAATCCATTGGCACCAAATTTACGATCCGAAAAACTCCCAATCATTTGAATGGGAAATCCTGATTTTTTATATAGATCTGCTTTTACAAAATAATTTTGGTTTCTAAAATCAGTATTGTAACGATAACCTTCTGACCCACTACGATCGGTTGATAAAATAAAACTATGATTTTCAGCATTTTCTTGAAAAGTAACTCCTCCTTGCCATTGATTGTAAGACCCTCCCTTTAGTTGGAACTTGACAATAGAATGGTATTCGCTTTTCGTTACGATATTGATTGCACCTGTAAAGGCATTTTGACCGAAAATCCGTGCAGCAGGTCCTTTGACTACTTCAATACGCTCGATTGCATCCAATGGAGGTAAAAAATTCAAGGTATGATGACCCGTTTGTGCATCGTCTAATTTGATTCCATCGATCAACAACAGCGTCTGATCAAATCCTCCTCCACGAATGTAGAGATCTGATTGTGTACCCGTCGTTCCGCGTCTCCGTATATCAACACCTGCTATTTGCTGCAATGCCTCTGCTACTGAAAACGCACCAATGATCTTAAGTTCAGAAGCTGTCATATACTGAATCGTTCTTGAATTTTCGGAAAAGGGTACATCAATCCGTGTAGAGGAAACAATTACTTCTTGGAGCGTGAATGATGGACTCGTTGTCTGCGTTTGGGCTAAAGTGAAAAAACAGGATAATAAGAACAAAAAGGTTAGCTGGGGTCTACCTAAATTCATTTTCGAGAATTTTAAATTAGGGCTCGCTGTATTTAATCAGTAAGGAGAATGATTTTATTATCACGCATTTCAATTGCACCAGAGGTTATTTCGAAGAAATAAGTTTGGCCGTCTTCTTGCGTAAAGCGATCTTTCACTGTCTCATCCAAAGTGATGTCGCCTTGAATCTTGACGCGCCCGGAAACCAAAGTGGAAACAATGGGTGCGTGGTTATTGAGAATCTGAAACGATCCTGAGGCTCCGGGAACGGTTACACTGTTCACTTCGCCACTAAAAAGTTGTGCTTCGGGAGATACAATATCGAGTTGCATAGACTTATACTTCAGCTAACATTTTTTCACCGGCTTCAATCGCCTCTTCTATAGTTCCTTTTAAGTTAAAGGCCGCCTCAGGTAAATGATCCAATTCACCTTCCATGATCATATTGAATCCTTTAATCGTCTCTTTAATATCAACCAAAACTCCAGGTATTCCCGTAAACTGTTCTGCTACATGGAAGGGCTGAGATAGGAACCGTTGTACACGTCGTGCACGGGAAACCGCCAATTTATCTTCTTCAGACAATTCATCCATTCCTAAGATGGCAATTATGTCTTGTAATTCTTTATATCGCTGTAATAATTCTTTAACCTGTTGGGCACAGTTGTAATGCTCCTCACCCAAAATGTCAGGCGTAAGGATTCGAGAAGTTGAATCTAAAGGATCTACTGCTGGATAAATCCCCAACTCTGCAATCTTACGAGAAAGTACCGTGGTGGCATCCAAGTGAGCAAAAGTCGTTGCTGGTGCTGGATCCGTAAGGTCATCCGCAGGTACATAAACTGCTTGTACAGAAGTTATGGACCCTTTTTTGGTTGAAGTAATACGCTCTTGCATGGCACCCATTTCAGTGGCTAAAGTGGGTTGATACCCTACTGCCGATGGCATTCGCCCAAGAAGGGCTGAAACCTCTGAACCTGCTTGCGTAAATCTGAAAATATTATCCACAAAAAAAAGTACATCTTTCCCTTGCCCGTCTCCTGCTCCATCACGGAAGTATTCTGCAATAGTCAGACCCGATAAAGCAACACGCGCACGTGCTCCGGGAGGTTCATTCATTTGACCAAAAACAAAAGTGGCTTTGGATTCTTTCATGGCTTCTTTGTCAACCTTTTGAAGATCCCATCCGCCTTCTTCCATGGAGTGCAAAAAGTCATCACCGTATTTGATAATACCGGATTCAAGCATCTCACGAAGCAAATCATTTCCTTCACGGGTTCGTTCTCCAACTCCTGCAAATACGGAAAGTCCTCCATGACCTTTCGCAATGTTGTTAATCAACTCCTGGATCAAAACCGTTTTTCCTACTCCAGCTCCACCAAAAAGTCCAATTTTTCCTCCCTTTGCGTAAGGCTCGATCAAATCAATTACTTTTATACCTGTAAATAAAACTTCTGTTGAGGTAGATAAATCTTCAAAAGCAGGCGCTTCTCGGTGAATGGGTAAACCCTGATCTCCTTCTTTTGGTAAATCTTCCATCCCGTCAATGGCATCACCGATCACGTTGAATAAACGTCCATAAACATTTTCACCTATGGGCATTTGTATCGGGCTTCCTAGTGCTTTTGCTTCGGTTCCTCGACTGAGTCCATCAGTGGAGTCCAGCGAAATTGTTCGTACGGTTTCCTCTCCAATGTGTGATTGTACTTCAAGGATTAACTTGGAACCGTCCGAATTTTGGATTTCCAATGCGTCATAAATTTGAGGGAGTGGGTTATTTTCACCTCCAAAATCAACATCTACAACAGGACCAATAATTTGAGAAACTTTACCTATGCTTTGAGCCATTATGTTCTACTTTAAAGCGTTTTTTTATTACTATATTTCAAGCTGCAAATATAAAGTGTTCCTCCAAAATAGCTTGCTAATTAGTTGCTTTTTTTGGTTAAAATTTACGTTTAATAGTTTTTTAATCGAGCCAATTGATCTAGATGATAATTATATCCTCCAAATAATTGTTCCAAAACACGTGCCCGCTTGAGATAAAACCCTATATCCGCATCATCTGTAACCCCAATCCCTCCGTGCATTTGAATGGCTTCGCTAGTAATTAGCTTAATTGTTTTAGACAGCTTTGCTTTGGCTAAATGACCATATTTCAAGGCGTCATCCTCTCCTTGATCGATTCTCTGTAGTGCCTTTAAAACCACCGATTTACACAATTCCAATTCACAAAACATTTTAGCTGCTCGGTGTTGGAGCCCTTGAAAGGTGCCAATGACCACGCCAAATTGTTGTCGTTCCTTCAAATACCGAATGGTTAAATCAAAAGCTTGCTGACATATACCTAGCATTTCTGCTGAAAGCCCGGAATAAGCAGAAGCTAGTATCCGATGGAGCATCTTTTCCCCATTGGTTTTGATATTTAATAAATGTTCGGTTGAAACTTTTACCTGATCCAAATGAACCTCTGCATAATTACCAGAATCCATTAAAATCGAATTTTTTAGGGTAATCCCTTCCGATTCTGTATCAACTAAAAAGAAATATAAATCAGCCTCCATTTGAACCATCACCACAAAATGGGTGGCATTCATCCCATCTATGACCATTGTTTTTTTTCCATTGATCACATAATGATCCTCTTCAAGTTTTGCATGCGTATCGGAGTAAATAGCTTGGAAGTGTTCCCTTTCTTGCATGGCATAAGCCAGTTGAACATCTCCACTCATGATCCCGGGAAAATACCGTTCTTTCAAACTTTCATTATCACTGTATCGAAGAGCAGTGGCTCCTAACAAAATAGAAGAAATTAGCGGAGACTTGGTAAGGTGTTTTCCGGTTTCTTCCAAAATTTGGCCCAGTCCCACGTATCCAAAATCCAAACCATTGTACTGCTCCGGTACCGTTAGGGCAGTCCAACCCATCGCCACCATCTCTTCCCAAGTTGATGAATCAAAAGATTGATATCCTTGATCTCTTAAAATTCGCATTTGACTAATAGGTGCCTTAGTTTTCAAGAGTTCTGCAGCAGAATCTTTGAGCATTTTTTGTTCTTCTGTTATTACTAATCCCATACTATTTATCTTGTGGGCAAGCCCAAAATTAATTTTGAAATAATGTTCAATTGGATTTCTGAAGTTCCTCCTTCTATTGAATTTCCTTTGGTTCGGCAGAATTTACGTGCCAAATCTCCATCTGATTTTTCGTTTTCCTCCCATATCAAGCTGTTGAAACCATTGACTTCTAGAAGCAATTCGTGTCGAGCCATATTGAGCTCTGTCGCATAATATTTAAAAAAAGAGGAAAGAGCTCCCGTATTATTTCCGGTTTTAGCCTCGTCCGTTACCCGCCGGATGGTCAAATCAAAAATTTCTTCATCCATTTCAAAATCGGAAATTTGTTTCCTTAAATTGATTTCTTCTAAACGACCCTTTTCGTCGGTAGGAATACTTTCTAAAGCAATTTCATGTATTTGCCTTTTGACTTCAGTCTCCCCAATTCCACCGATCATCTGACGCTCGTGAGTGAGCAAATATTTTGCGATCGTCCATCCTTCGTTAAGAGTTCCTATTAAATTTTCCTTTGGGACTTTTACCCCATCAAAAAAGGTTTCACAAAATGGGGATTTACCACTAATTAGTTTAATAGGCCGTGTACTGACTCCTTCACTTGCCATATCGATAAGCAAAAAGCTGATTCCGTTGTGCTTGGTTGCTTCAAAATCGGTTCGAACCAAACAAAAAATCCAATCGGCTTTGTCTGCATAAGAAGTCCAAACTTTTGAACCTGTAATTTCATAATGATCCCCCTTATCGATCGCCTTGGTTTGAAGACTTGCCAAATCACTCCCTGCATTGGGTTCACTATATCCTTGACACCACCAAATTTCTCCTTTGACAATTTGATTGAGGTACCGGTTTTTTTGATCTTCATTCGCAAACTTCAAAAGAGCAGGACCCAACATCGAAATTCCAAAACTATACAAAGGCCTTCTACATCCCAAACGGGTCATTTCTTCTGTCAAAATATTATTTTCCTCAGGAGTTAATCCACCCCCTCCGTATTTCTTTTCCCATTGGGGTACGATCCATCTTTTTTTCAACATCCGTTCAAACCAAATTTTTTGATCTTCTGTATGAAAGACGGGGTTGCGTCCACCCCAATACATATCTTTAAAATCCTGAACAGGATTGCGCATACTTTCTGGACAATGAGCCTCAAGCCAGGCTCGAGTCTCCATTCTAAAATCGTTTACTGCTCCATTTGTTTGCGTTTCCATAGAAATCTGCTTTTGGTTTTAAAATAAATAATCTATTCTCTTTTTTTTCATGGCTTGCTGTCCCATAACACCGTACATTTCAACTAGTTTATCCAAAGATTTAAAGCGTTCATCCGAACTGAAACCCTTACGGTATCGATAATAAATCTGCTGAATAATTACCGCAATTTTAAACAGTCCAAAAACATAGAAAAACAAAATATTATCCATCTTCAATTTGGTTTTTTTAGTATAAAATTCAACTAACTCGCTCCTAGAAAAATTTCCGGGTGCCGTGGAAATATTCATTTGATTTTCTGTAATAAAATCAGGATCAGACTCATGCATCCAATAAGCAAGGGTAGTCCCCAAATCCATTAAAGGGTCTCCTATTGTAGCCATCTCCCAATCCAAAACGGCATCGACCTGATAACTTCCGTCGTCTTTGAGAATCATATTGTCGTATTTAAAATCATTATGGATCAGTGCAGTTCGACCCTCCATTGGAATCTGCTCATTTAACCAGAGATACATTTTTTCGATGGATTGAATTTGCTGGGTTTGTGCATTTTGGTAGCGTCGAGTCCAGCCTTCAACCTGCCTTTTGACATAGCCTTGAGGACGTCCCAAATTCTCCAAACCTGCTTCTTTGTAATTTAAACTATGGATTTCGGCCAAAGTAGCTGTAAACTCTCCCGATAAAAATTGCATGGTCTTAGGATTCAGCAGGTTTTGCTGACGATTTGTTCCCCGTAGAACGATCCCTTTCTTTCGCTCCATAACATAAAATGGAGCTCCAATAACTGATACGTCTTCCGAATACAAATAAGGCTTTGGAACTTTTCCATAAACACGAGAAAGCGCATCTAAAATTTTATACTCTCTTCCCATATCATGACCCGATTTGATATTGGCTCCTTGAGGCGGTCTCCTCAATACCATCTCTTCCGATCCAAATTGAAGCAAATAAGTTAGGTTTGAATAACCCGAAGGAAATTGCAATACTTTGATCTTATGATCCGGGAGTTTTAGATTTTTCTTTAAAAATAAATCCAATGTCTGTTCATCAATTTGTTGGCCTTTTCGAATAGCTACCGCTTGATCCAATTGAGTCATATTCCGTCTTTTTGAGTTAAATACGGTTTAAGAATACGTTTGGCCAAAAGACTTTTGTGTACCTCGTCGGCACCGTCGTATATTCGAGCGGCACGTTCGTGTCGGTAATAAGCTGCTAAGATGGTGTCGTCAGTAACTCCCATCGCTCCGTGCGTTTGGATGGCACAATCCACCACACGTTGTAACACTTGAGCACAATAGAATTTAATGATGGATATTTCGGATCGAGTTTTATAGGCTCCTTGGGTATCGATTTTATGTGCAGCATCTTGAATCAAAAGGCGTGCAGCATTAATCTCTGCTCGACACTCTGAAATCCAATTTTGGATGGATTGTTTTTCTCCCAATAAAACCCCCTCAGAAATTTCACGGCTGGCCGCACGCTGACACATTAAATCAAAAGCCCGTTCGCACATACCCATCCAACGCATACAATGGTGAATCCGTCCCGGTCCCAATCGTCTTTGAGCAATTGAAAAACCCTCTCCATCGGCTCCCAAAACATGATCTAAAGGGACTTTTACATCCTTAAATCGGATTTCAGCATGACTTTCCCATCCCCCACCGGCATGACCCATCACCGATATATTTCTAACAAATTCGATCCCCTCCGTATCGGTGGGAACAATAATTTGACTTGCTTTTTTATGAGGGCTCTCGGCCTTTGGATTACTCACCAACATAACGATGGCAAAATCAGCACCGTCAAAACTCGAAGTAAACCACTTGTGCCCATTGATGCAGTACTGTCCCTTTTCTTGAGTTGCTGTCGTTCCCATCTTTACCGGATTGGAACCCGCATATTCGGGTTCGGTCATGGCAAAACAACTCCGTATTTCTCCGCGTAGCAAAGGATATAAAAATCGTTCTTGTTGTTTTTTGGTTCCGCATTCAATCAATATTTTCATATTGCCAGCATCGGGAGCTTGACAATTAAAACAATAGTGTCCATAAGGACTTGCTCCCAGAATTTCGCTGATTTCTCCATGCTGAGCATGCGACAGTCCTAAACCTCCATATTCTTTAGGGATCTGAGGCAACCAGATTCCTCTATCTTTTACTTTTTGTCTTAACTCATTAAGCTTAGGTAACTTTTCCTCCCAATCGCAATTAAGGATCCAAGGCTCCAGTGTGAACAATTCCTCTCGAACAAAAGATCTTACTTTTTCTTTTACTTCATCAAATTCCATCCTATTCGTTTTTAGTTACCCAAAAAATTGGGCTTTCTTTTTTCCATAAAAGCCGATACCCCTTCTTTAAGATCATGACTTTTAAAAGCATCAATCTGCTTTTCTGCTTCAAAAACAATCGTATCTTTTAGACTATGATCCATAGAAAAAAACAGATCTTGTTTTGCTATTCCTATGGCTAGGGTAGGACGAATGGCGAGTTTCCGCGCCCAAGAAGTCGCTTCTTTGACCAATACCTCTGATTCCACCAATCGGTTAGTCAAACCCAGTTGTAAACATTCATCAGCAGGCACTTTTTTTCCACTGATAGCAATTTCTAAGGCTTTGCTGTATCCTACTTGTCTAGACAATAACCAACTCGCTCCTCCATCAGGACCCAAACCGATATTAACAAAAGCGTATAATATTCCACTTTCGGGACTCATAACCCTAAAATCACAGGCAAGGGCAAAAGCGGCACCTACACCGGCAGCTGTTCCGTTGACGGCACCAATAATGGGTTTTTTTAAGGAAAAAAATTGTTCCATAAGCGGTTGATATTGATCAATAATATAATCCCGCCTTTGTTCAGGAGTGGTATTCTCCGCAAAGACACTTAAATCTGCCCCAGCACAAAAACCTCTTCCATTTCCAGTGATAACTACAGCTCGAATGCTCTGGTCTTGCTGACATTTCAGCAAGGATTCTGATAGACCATCAACCAAATCTTGATTGACCGCATTATATCGTTGCGGACGGTTGAATGTAATCGTTGCTACCCCTTCTTCTATCTCAAATAAAACTGCTTTTTCCATAATTCTTTTAATTGTATGCTAGGGCTAAAAATTCAGCTACACAAGCTGGTTTTTCTTCTCCCTCCAATTCAATAACTACATGTAACTTATACTTAGCTCCTTTGGGGATGGTCTGAAACTCAGCCAAAGTTACTCGACCCCTAAAACGAGATCCTACCGGTGTCGCACTGGGAAAACGAACTTTGTCCATGCCGTAATTAATTGCCATTGAAAGTTTTTCGATTTTGTAACTTTCGAACATTATTTTTGAACACATCGAGACCATTAAAAAACCATGAGCGATTGGTTTTTTATAGGGTGATTCCCTCGCACAGCGTTTGGCATCCAAATGAATCCATTGGGAGTCTTCGGTTACCTCAGCAAACGAATTTATTCGCTCCTGATCCACGGTGTACCATTCGGTCAGTCCCAATTCTTTTCCTAATGCTTTTTCCATTTCAGCAACATTTGCAAAAACAGTTTGATACGATTCCTTTGTGTTTTGTACTTCCATTGAATCCTTTTTTTAGATCACCATATGCCCCCCATCGGCTGTATAAACCCCTCCGGTAGAATAGCTTCCGGCATCGGAGGAGAGATATACCGCTAGACCTGTCATTTCGATAGGCTGGGCTACTCGACCCGCTGGGAGTTGCTTTTCAACCTGTTGAAGTAGGTGTTCGTTTTCCCATAGTGCCTTACTAAATTTGGTTTGGATCAATCCGGGACAAATCGCATTGGATCGAATACCATGAGTTCCCCATTCTTTTGCTTGTACTTGTGTCAACATAATCAAGGCTGCTTTTGTAATACTATATATGCCCAATCCCAAACTAGGCTTTAGACCTTCAACCGAAGCAATATTGATAATGGCTCCGTTGGAGCGTTCTTTAAGATGTGGAAAACAGAGGTTACTCAAATGATAAGCTGCCTTGAGATTGACATTCATCATTTTATCATACACATCATCTGGGACTCGATCCAAGGGTTCGTAAACGGGATTAATAGCCGCATTATTGACAAGGATATCAATTCGACCGAAACGATCCATTGTTTTTTTAACCAGTGCCTCTCTTTGCTCAGTATCCCCTACATGACAGGCAATAGCAGTTGCTTCTAGGCCTTCCGCTTTTAGTTCTTTAACCACTGAATCCAACATTTCCTGAGATCGACTACTTAACACTACTTGTGCACCGTATTCTGCAAGGGCTTTGGCAATGGTCAATCCTATTCCTTTACTCGACCCGGTGACAATGGCTACCCTTCCAGTAAGCTCAAATAGTTCTTTTGTACGATTCATATTGTTTTTTGTGAATTTTTAAGTTGGAAGAGAACCTCCATTCGCATGAAGGGTTGCTCCTGAAATAAAGCCTGCTTCTTTCGAAGCAAGAAATAAATAAGTATAGCCCATATCTTCCGGGGTGCCAATTCGTCCCACCGGAATTTGGGCAACGGCAGATTGAATGATTTCATCCGGCATAGAATCAGACATCTTAGACTTAATGAATCCGGGTGCTACTGCATTGACCGTAATTCCATATCGACCTCCTTCTTTGCACAAAGCTCTTGTAAATCCCGAAACTCCCGCTTTGGTAGCAGCATAATTGGTCTGACCAAAAGCCCCGGCTTGGGCATTGATAGAGGATGCCGAAATGATTCTTCCATAGCAGGCTTCTTTCATAATTGGAAAAACGGCTTTAGTTACTATAAACATCCCTGTTAAATTCACTTGTAAAACGGTATCCCATTCACCTTGTGTCATTTTCATAAAAGATCGGTCTCGAATCACACCTGCATTGTTGATCAATATGTCGATTCGACCGTACCTTTTCATAATGTGTTGAACGGCCTCCTCAACAGATTCCTTATGGGTAATATCCACTTTTTGGAATGAAATGGATCCGCCTTTCGATTCAATTTTCGAAGCAGTTTCATAGCCTTCGTCGAGTACATCCCAGAGGGCAACCGTAGCTCCTGCTTTGCAGAAAATATCACAAATACCTTCACCAATACCTCGGGCTCCTCCTGTAATGATCGCTACTTGCCCTGTTAAATCAAACATAAACCTGTTTTAATTGATTAAAATTATTTCTTTTTACTAGGTCGATAAAGTCTCTTTAAAGCCCATCCCAAACTGAATTGAATTTCATACGGGCAGGGTAGCTGTTGCTTAAATATAAACACAGTTTAACCCACATAAATATTAAAAGAACCCTTTAAAAACGAAACTGTTTTTAAGAAGGTGTCAAATTAATTGTTTTCAGTTTTCAATTGATACTCTAAAAGTATACCGTTAAAGGTAACATTATCTAACAAAACTCAATAATCAAATTTTAGATTCTAGTGCAGATTTAATAGAAAACTCATCTTTTAGACATGTTCTGAAACAAAAAAAGGGGCTAGTAGCCCCTTTAAAAGATTAATTTAGGATTAAAAATCAAAGGTTGCTTTTAACAATACTCTTCTTCCAATAATCGGCATACTTGGGAAAGCACGATATTTTTGGTCAAATAAGTTCGTTGCGGATAAATCCAACCCAAAACCCTCATTGATTTGATATCCTAAGTTAAGATCAAATAGATTTTTTTCTTGAACCAAG
The DNA here is from genome assembly GCA_038108035.1 of Flavobacteriaceae bacterium. Lineage (GTDB taxonomy): Bacteria > Bacteroidota > Bacteroidia > Flavobacteriales > Flavobacteriaceae > MS024-2A. The sequence goes on along the minus strand of JAYNHN010000007.1, from coordinate 7,352 downwards.
CCTGAGAAGAATCCTTGGTTGGACTCAAATTCATCATCGTGCTGAAATGCCAATGCCGCTCTAAATCCACCATCCGTTGTATAATTTACTCCTGCACGGTATTTGAATTTAGGTGCGTTTAAGTAGGATGAAAAAGGTAAGTCATCATCATTATCCTCTCCGGGAATCCAAACATTTTGACTCAACCAAGACGCATTCGCCCACCAAGACCAGTTGTCAGAAGCTCTGTATTTAAGAGATAAATCCGCTCCTACGTGACTTCTTGTTGCGTCTCCAAATCTTCTATACCCTGCTGGAATATGCGTAATTCCATCTCCTTGAGGAACGCGAAGTGATTCAACCGTACCAAAGGCAGCTGCTAAGGGAGTTACTAGTTGAGCATATCCGTCACCCCCTAGGGCAAATGCTTGAGCCACTCCACCGTTCAATAAGGCAGTGGCTTCTGCGATAGCTCCTGGAATGATTCCAGCAGCAGTAGCGGCAGTTGCGTCAGCTACGGAAGGAACCGCCGGTGAACCGGGGGCCAATGCGTTGGCGGGAACCCCTGTAGCCCAGAAGGCTTCTGGAATTCCATTTGCTGTATATTGTGCCTCAACACCCGCTTGAACCTGAGCATTGACTGCGGCAGTGGTTCCTGCAGCAATCACTGCTTGAAGTGTGGGATCGGCAGCAAAATCGGCAGCTACTGCTGCCCCCAGATCGCTTCCAATATTTTCCAATCCGTTAAAGGCATAAGTAGGACCGATTGCAGTAAATTGATCAAATCCACTTCGCTCATAAGTGTAAACATCTACACCCAAGGACCACTTGTCCCCAAGTAAACCTTTGTAACCAACTTCCCAAGACTTAAGCGTTCCAATTTTAGCAGAATCCGTTCCTGTTAGTGTATTCATAGGCTCCCCGTTGAACAAGTTATAAGGAGATAAAGTACCTGTTGTCTTATTTAATGCGGGTCCGCCATAGGAATTAAAAAAGTTTTGCACGGAGGGTACAAGTGGTGCCGTATCCGGACTACTTTGTAAAATTCCAATTAAACCTGCTATTGAAGGTGCAGCTACCGCTCCATATGGAATTGCTAATGGCAAACTAGAGGTTCCATAAGGTAAGGTAACTCCTTGACCCGAAAGTTCTATCCCTGCATCAGGAGCAAAATTTTGTTGATCGATTTGACCTGATAACCAAACATCCAATACGCCCGGAGCAAGTGTTGAAACGGGGAAATCAATGTAAGTCTGTAAGGCAGATGGGCCAAATGTTGCTACGTTGTAAGATACACGTAGTGAACTCCTTGGGCTCATTTTATAGACCATCGCAATTCTTGGAGCAATCGCTCCTTCTTCAACAAAATTGAATCGATCATAACGCAACGCATAAGTAAGGTCAATTTTATCTCCTAATCGAGAAGTCCCTTGTCCATAAATACCCGTTATTACGTACGGATCGTCATCATCATTTCTACCGTAAAGTGTATACTCTGAATCCGAACCTGTATTCCTATAATCCGCACCAAAGGTGAAGTTTGAATCTAAAAAATTAGGTGCGTCAAAATTATATTGAATTTGTGCTTCTAGGGACGTTCTTTTGGCAACTTGTCGATATCCTGTTCCATATAGGAAAGTAGGATTTTCTGCGTTCCCCCCATCATTGTAATTGTAATAAGCTTGAGCAAACAATCCTCCTTTTTGAAGACGCGCTTGCGCCCAATAATCATTCCCTTGGGTATACCCAGCACCTTGAGAGTTGAAGAACAATCCACCACCGCTATTAAGACCCCCTGCAATTACACCCGAAGTATTGTCATTGGGTCTAAACTCCAAGTGTGCATTGACCGAAAAATTTTCATATTCTGAAGCCAGGGGATTACCGTCGCCATCTGGGTCCAGATCTGAACTCGATAATAAAGTGGTCCCTACTTGGGTGGCATCTACTACATTATTTTTGATGGCTGGTTGTCTGACACTATTTTGAAAAGTAGAGATAAAATCGGCATCCTCAACCGGGTCGAGATTAAAATCATCCCCTCGGTTGTAGCGTGCATTGATTTTATATCCAAAAGTCTTACTCTCATTACGAGCAGCATGACGAACAGACCCTCCAACTGAGGATAAGTTCCCACCATACATTTCTACCGTAGTCCCTGGATAATCAATCGGTTTTTTAGTTAAAAAGTGAACGACACCCGAAGTTACTCCGGGTCCATATAATGCAGAAGCGGCTCCACGAACTACCTCAATTCGTTCTATATCAATATTAGACAAGCCCGTTTGGTAGGATAAAAAGGAACCCGCAGAAGGAGTCACTAAATAACGATAATCCAAAATGGGAAAGGTTGAGGTTCCAAACACACCCGAACCGGCTCTCATTTCTATGTTTAATGAATTCGCTGATTGTTGTTGAATCTGAACGCCCGGGATATTCACCAAGTTTCTTACCGGGTCGGTAACATTGGGCGAATTTTTAAGTTCCCGTGCTGAAATCAATGAAACCGAGGCCGGAGCATCCTGTACCTTTTCAGCTCGGCGTGAAGCCGATATGATCACCTCATCTAGATTTTGTCCAGCATTCAAAGTAACTGAAATTTTCTGATCTGCAGACGTTACCTCCACCTGCTGTGAATCAAAACCAATTGAACTAATCTCAAGTGTAAAAGGAAGTTCAGCAGATGTATTCAAAATAAAGTTTCCATCAAAATCTGTTGCAGTTCCCGTATTGGAACCCACGACAATTACATTGGCTCCTGGAATCGTTTCTTGCGTCTCAGAATCTACAACCGATCCTGAAATAGTTGTTTGCGCCACCATAAAATTTGCAAATAATAGGAGTACGGCAAACCATGACGTTTTAATTGCTTGTTTTGTTTTTTTGTTTGTTTTTTTATTTGTTTTTACCGAAATCAAATGGGTCAAACAGATTGTAAAATTTGTGGGAAATAAGTTTAGATATTCCTAAATATCGTACCGTGTTCAATTATCTAATTGAGGTGGTAAGTTACTACATTTTTTGTCATCTCAATTATTTAACGCTATAGTACACATTAAAAAATGAACTAACTCTTTAATAGTGAGTCTTTTATTTTAGGCTAAAATGAATTAAAAATCGATTCAATCGCATTATTTACCTCCTAATTAAAAAAAACTCCACTTAGTAAATGCGTTATACCCCAAGATTAAACTTAAATTAAACTCAATATCCACCATGAATGGATAAGAAAATTATAGGTTCCTTACTAACTTATGTGTATTTTCGAAAACGATTGAAGCTAAACTATCTTGAAACGAATTTTTTATTTTTTAGTAAAACACTTACTTAAATACTACAATTACATCTATTTTAGATCGGTAAAAGTATATGGACTGAATCATATTCCTAAAGATGGGGGTGTTCTGTTCTCTCCAAATCACCAAGGAGCTTTTTTGGATCCGTTGTTAATTGGATCACTGACTCCCAACCGAATCACATCTCTGACTCGAAGTGATGTATTTGGAGGTCCACTTCAGTGGTTCTTAGATTCCTTTCAGATGCTACCCGTCTATCGTATTAGAAATGGATACAGTAATTTGAAAAAAAATGATCTCACCTTTAAGAAGTGTTACCAAATTTTAGGTGATGGGAACTATTTATTGATGTTCTCCGAAGGAGGGCATCACAATGAATACTACCTTCAAAATCTTTCTAAAGGAAGTAGTCGATTGGCCTATCAAGCGCTGCAAAAAAACCCGGGCAAAAAAATTTATTTGCAACCCGCTGGAATCAATTACGGTCATCACCAACAGCCTCGATGTTCGCTCCATTTGGTTTTTGGAAAACCCATAGAACTGGGGGAGCAGTATGATCCCAAACTAAGTGATGCGGAAAACATTAATCATCTTAAAATTCTTTTGCAAGAAAGAATGAAAGACTGTCTTTGGCTTCCGGATAATACGGATATCTATGCAGAACAAAAACAAAAAATCAATCGAAAAACAACTCGTCTAAGCTTTGATGAACTCAAAAGTACTTTGGCCAATAATCATACCGAGCTTCCCAGCCGAAAACTTCCATCTTCTTGGATTCGCTTTATGACGTTTTTCTTGAGTATTCCCAATATTATTCCCTTATGGATCAGTAGAAAAATCATTAGTAAATTTGAAGACATTGTATTTTACAGTTCCATGAAATATGCTCTGGGTGTTTTTTTCTTCCCGCTTTGGTGGTTGGTATCTTCCGTTGGTATTCTCTACGGATTTGGGTATCCTTTGATGGTAAGTTATTTACTGCTTTGCATCGTCACATTATTTATTCGTCAGAAAATCTTATTGATTTAGATTTTATTATAATTTTTTCTTATTATAAAATCTAGATTTGATTGTCTATTTCTAATTAAATTAATTACTATAGTTTTTTGTTATGATTTTAGTATTTGTTATAGATTTATATTTTGATTGTCTTTCCCGAGAGTATTAATACCTTTGCCCTATGCAAGATCTAATCATTATTGGAGCAGGCCCTATTGGTTTAGCATGCGGTATAGAAGCTCAAAAAAAAGGGTTGAATTATCAGATTTTTGATAAGGGCACCTTAGTCAATTCGCTGTATCATTACCCGCTCAACATGACTTTTTTTTCAACTTCCGATAAACTAGAAATCGGTTCGGTACCTTTTATTTCCCATAATGCAAAACCCACCCGAGCAGAAGCTTTGGAATATTATCGACGAGTTACCTCGCACTGGAAACTCAAGGTAAACTTGTACGAGGGAATCGATCGGGTTCAAAAAACCCAAAAAGGTTTTGAAATTCAGACACACAAAGGAAACTATCAAACCAAAAACGTGGTGGTGGCTACCGGTTTTTATGATCGTCCTTTTTTATTAAATATTCCTGGAGAAGACTTACCCAAAGTCCGTCACTATTACTCAGAACCTCATCCCTACTTTGGAATGAATCTAGTAGTAGTAGGGGCAGCCAACTCGGCAGTAGATGTAGCCCTAGAAACCTTCCGCAAAGGAGCCAAAAGTGTCACTCTGATCGTTCGAGAAAAAAAAATCGGAGAAAATGTAAAGTACTGGGCACGACCCGACATTGTAAATCGAATCAAGGAGGGTAGTATCAAAGCTTATTTTGAGGCAGAAATTACTCAGATTGAGGAAAAAATTGTCCATTTTAAAAATGTCGAAGGAAATCATTCTTTGCCCAACGATTTTGTGTTGGCCATGACCGGTTATGAACCCAATTTTGAAATGCTTGAACAATTGGGTGTGGATTTTCACAACGATGCATTCAAAACACCGAAATACAATCCAAAAACTATGGAGTCTAACACAAAAGGGGTCTATCTGGCCGGTGTGGTTTGTGGAGGTTATAAAACCAATAAGTGGTTTATTGAAAACTCGAGAGAACACGCACTTTGGATTGTCCAATCTATCGCTTCAAACTAAAATATTTCCGAAAAAAGAATTCCTTTAGTACCTTAGAAGAAATATACTTTTTACTTTGAACATACTAATCATTCCCGATTCCTTTAAAGGAAGTCTCACTGCCACCGAGGTTTCAAAAACAATGAAAGCCTGTGTGCAGGAAGTATTTCCGAAAAGTCGTTGCATCGAAATGCCCTTTTCCGATGGTGGGGAGGGTGCTTTGAGTGTTTTAGAAAAATACGCTCAAGGAGAAATTATTCATTGTACTTGTACGGATGCGATAAAACGTCCAATCAAGGCTCCTTATTTTGCATTTGATGACGGAAAAAGCGTTTGGATTGAACTTTCTCAAACAGCAGGCCTTACTCAGTTACAACCCCATGAACGCAATCCCATGATCACATCAACCTGGGGCACAGGCAAAATGATCCAACACGCTTTAAACAATGGATTTACAAAAATTTTTTTGGGTATTGGGGGGAGTGCTACTCATGATTTAGGAACTGGAATCGTTGCCGCACTAGGGGGACGTTTTTTAAACCAAAAAGGAGAAATACTCCCTCTTGGTGGAGGAGCACTAAGATATTTTAATCGACTGGATCGATCCACTTTAGATTCTAAGATATCGCAAGTCCAATGGGTAATTGCCTGTGATGTTCTTAATCCGCTAATAGGACCCGAAGGTGCTGCGCACACCTATGCCCAACAAAAAGGTGCTTCTGCTCAAGAAATTGAACAACTTGAGGCTGCGAGTCAACACCTTGCATTACAAATTCATCAACAAACGGGAGTATCGATCGAAAAGTTAGAGGGAGGCGGAGCTGCAGGAGGGGTTAGTGCTGGTTTGTATGGCATGCTTAATGCTCGGATACGAAACGGGTTTGAGCTTTTATCTGAAAAAACACCTTTGAAAAAAACGCTTCAATCGGTGGATTTAGTTTTGACCGGAGAAGGACATTTTGATTCCCAAAGTCGCTTTGGTAAGCTTCCGTTCCAAGTTGCTCAACTGACTCTTAACAAAAAAATTCCTACACTGATTTTTGCAGGGAAAACAAGTCTCATTGGCAACAGCTTTTTTCCTCATATTCGCGTTTTTCAAACCACCCCCAAATACATGAGTTTGAAAGATGCGATGAAAAATGCCCAACAAAATTTAGAGGAAAAACTTTACGAAGTCTTATCTTCATTAAAAAAATAACTTTCATTCTCCATGATATTCTCTTTAAGTTGTGTTTTTTTAGCCATCCTTTGGATCGTAATCGGAACCTCTTATTTCAAACTTCATCCCTTTATTGTCCTTTTTACTGCATCCCTATTATTGGCCTTACTACTTGGAATTGCACCTCTAGAAGCGTTGGGCTCCATTCAAAAAGGCTTTGGTAAAATTGTTCAAAATATAGGATTATTGATCCTTTTTGGAACGGTAATTGGGGTTGCGTTGGAACGATCAAATGGAACAATTGCCCTTGCCCAAGGAGTATTGAAATACTTAAATCGTCTACCTCTGCCCTATGCGGTAAGCTGCATCGGATATTTGGTGTCCATTCCAGTTTTTTGTGATGCTGCTTTTGTGATCTTATCTCAATTAAACAAAACACTTTCACGACAAACCCGAACTCCTTTAGTGGGATTAACAGTCGCTTTATCTACAGGACTATTTGCCCCTCATGTGTTAGTTCCACCCACTCCCGGACCCTTGGCAGCAGCAGCCAATCTTAATCTAGAGAATTTAATCTTACTGATTGCTGTGGGGGGCTGTATTGCCTTTATTCTGATTTTAACGGGCGGGGTCTACGCTAGTTACCTAGTTAAAAAACATTCCTTTGAAATGCCAGCTGCGGAACAGAATCCGATCCGTCAAGCCCAACACGAACTGCCAAACTTTTCTCGAGCACTTCTCCCTATATTAGTCCCCATTTTATTAATAGTATATCAAAATAGTTTTTTACTTTTTACAC
>JAYNHN010000006.1:0-31185 GCA_038108035.1 Flavobacteriaceae bacterium | reverse complement strand
TCAGCCTACAGCTGCTCTTGGTATCGGTATGGTTTTTTCTTTCCGTTTAGTGAGTTCGGGTCGCAGGGAGTTCATTAATAGTTCTATAAAGAAAGGAATCGAACAAGCTGCCCCAATATTAATCATTACGGGAATGGGTGGAGCTCTAGGAAGTGTGATCCAATGTATTCCTCTTCAAAAATACGCTCAAGAAATCGCTTCCTTTGATGGATTAGGAATATGGGTTCCTTTTGCCATTGCAGCCCTCCTCAAAACTGCTCAGGGATCTTCAACAGTAGCTATCATTACCACCTCCTCCATTATTTATCCTTTATTACCCTTATTGGGGCTGGATGGCGAAATGGGTAAAATATGGGCCATTATGGCCTTAGGGGTTGGATCAATGACTGTATCGCACGCGAATGATTCTTATTTTTGGATAGTCTCTCAAATGAGTGGGTTGGATATAAAAACAGCCTACCGAACACACACTTTGGGAACTCTTTTACAAGGTGTGGTAGGAATCGTAGTTGTCTTTATTGGACATACCCTTTGGAATCTATTGTAACAGAAAACTAGTAAGAGGAATAGACCAACTCTAATTTTACTCTCTTTTCTTCCAATGTCTCTTCAGGATGGGAACCGACTAATACGACACCCAAAGGATTAAGAGTTGCTGCTAAAGGAAAAGTTATTTCCTCCTCATTCAAGGCTGTAGTCGCTTTAACTAAAGAGGGGTCGTTTATATTGGCTGAAACCACTAAAGCCAAATCGGTATTTAAAGAATCATTTCGAATAATATTTGAAATGTGGTCTGTGATATTAAATCGATAGCGGTAAGGTCGGTTACTGTCGTCTAATTCTAATATTCCACCGAAAATTCTCTTGTTACTGTTTACCCCAAAGTTGGATACCGATCCGTCATTAATATAATCTGAAAGTGGCTGACCCGAATCGTAATCAAATAAATACAAGCGTTGGGCGGTCAGTTCTGAAAGGGAAGTTGTTTCCGGATCTACATAGAAAACTAAATTGGCTTCATTGATTAACCAAGGCTGATTTCTAACAGTGATAATCAATTCATTTTCGTCTGGATTATCCGGTGAAAACAAACGGATTTTACCAATAAAATTTCCACTTTGAACGTACAACTTATCTGTGGGATTCATCTGATCGGAATCGGCAATTCTTTGCTCAATAGCCGCATCAAAAGCACTGTTTTTCAGGGTGTTGATTCGTATTCCGTTAAGATTTAAGGTGAATTCCTTTTCGACAATCACAATCTCATCATCTGAAGTATCGCCTAGAGTACCTTGCGTTTGATAATCTTCGTATTCATATACAACATTAACGGATGCATTTTGGATGTCCAACAACATGTACAGATCGTCAGAAAAGTTATCCGTTCGAATAATGAGTCCACGAACAAATTTTTGGAATGCAGCATTGGTTTCCAGATCAAGAGAACCTTCTTTATCAATAAGGTTTTCTTGGAAGTACTGAATGTCGAGAGGAATACGAATCCGAGGAGTCAATCGTGTTTCTACCTGGGTTGTCTCGTCAATATCGGGTGTTTCTGGATCATCTTCCTTGTAATTGAAGCGAAGCTCTTCAAAGTTTAGGGTTATATTTTCATCAAATAGAGTAGCACCAAAAAATCCTTCCTCATAATAATCTTGGTTTGAATAATAAGTCTGTGAAGTTTCAAAATTGTTGGTCGCATCCAGATTATTTAAGTAATAAGTAAGTGCATACACTTCCAGGTTGAAATTGGTTCCTCGATTTCCATAGATGGAGTCAATTTCGTACACTTTATTTTCGGATTGATAGGTTTCGTTATCGTCGTCTTCATGATCCAATATGCCATCACCGTCACTATCAGCACTTAAGGGATTTAAATCTGATTGAAATTCTATAATATCCGTTAATTCATCTCCATCTGAATTGCTTTGAGGATCGTTGGGGTCTGCGTCCAATGAATCAATAACACCATCATTATCCGTATCGTTTCGATTGGTAAAAAAAGGGATCTCTAAGATTACTTCTTTAACGGTCTCGTTTTCCGGTATTAAGTTCGGATCTGTTTCATCGGGTTCCTCCTCAAATTTTTGCCTATGATTCCCAAAAAAAGGATTGTTCCCTATCGATAATTGGGTAGTTATACTGGCCTCTGCCTTTCCAAAAACGGGATGATTGATAGAACCCAATTGAGCCAAAGGCGCTGAACCTGATTGAACTTTTTGAAGCTTCTTTTGAAAAGTAAATGCTGGAATAGTTTCTTTTTCTGTTACAAGGGTTTGATCTATCAAAAGACCCTCTCCCACTGGATAAAAGTCTGCATTACAGCCGATAAGCGATAAAAGTAAGGTCGTTGTTACAAATCGTTTTGTTTTAGTGGACATCAACAAGTTTTTTATCTTAAAGTTTATGGCTATAAAAATCAATATAGGTTTCCTCGTCCTTAGATTCTTCAAAATTCAGTTGGGGTTTGTTGCTCTCTTTAACTTGCTCCACAACCGAATCAGGAAGATTTTCGGAGGCGAGTATCAACCCGTCTGAATGATCAATTGCCAAGGAAGTCAATGCCTGATAATCGGCATTTTTTAAGGGTTTGATTAATTCCGGACTAAGTTTGTCAAAAGCGACTTTTTCCTGAAATTTTTTGGAAAATACTCCCTCAAAATCAGGCGCATAAATAGAACTGACTATTTTACTATCTCCAAATAGAGGTTCATCTTCATAAAACGATTTTAAATATAATGGAAACAAAGAGGTAAACCACCCATGAAGGTGAATTATGTCGGGAGACCAATTTAATTTTCGAACGGTTTCTACCACTCCTTTGGTAAAAAAGATCATTCGCTCGTCATTGTCATTAAAACATTTTTCATTGGAATCATGAAGGAGTGCTCGACGTTTGAAATACTCTTCATTATCAATAAAGTACACTTGCATTCGCTCTTTGGGAATGGAAGCTACTTTGATGATCAAAGGCATATCCATATCATTGATCACCAAGTTCATGCCTGATAAACGAATGACTTCATGCAACTGATGTCTTCGTTCATTGATCACTCCATACCTAGGCATAAAAATACGGGTTTGCCCACCGTGCTCATTGATCTTCTTTGGAATCTGAAATGAGTTGATTGCCTGTTCCGTTTGGGGGAGGTAAGGTACTACCTCAGAAGAAATAATTAATACTCTCTTATCTTTCATATGAATGATTTCCATAGGGAAAAGTTCTGCAAAAATACAAAATTAATGCACATATACTCAAAAACTAACTACTTTAGCAACGTTAATCAAATGCTAAACTTTGGTGTTCACTCGTTACAAAGAGATTCAAGAACTCTTAGAAAATCACTCAGGAAGTGTAGGTCTGGTCCCTACCATGGGTGCACTTCACAAGGGACACCTAACTCTAGTCCAAAAAGCAATCCAAGAAAATGATTATGTTGTTGTAAGTATTTTCATAAATCCTACTCAATTCAACAACCCAAAAGATTTAGAAAATTACCCCAATAATTTGATCCAAGACCAAGTCCTTTTAGAGCGAGTAAGTAAATCTCTATACATTTATGCTCCCGAAACAGTTGATTTATACCCCTCAAAAGTAATTGCAAAAAAGTATCATTTTGGCTCCATCGCATCACAAATGGAGGGTGTACATCGCCCCGGACACTTTAACGGAATGGCAACCGTAGTTGAAGCACTCCTTAAAAAAGTTCAACCTCAAAAGGCTTATTTTGGAGAAAAAGATTTTCAGCAATTACAAATTGTAAAGGCATTAAATGATCAATTGAATTTGAATGTGCAAATTGTTGGATGCCCTGTCGTGAGAGAACTCGACGGTTTGGCTATGAGCTCTCGAAATCAACTACTAAATAATCAACAACGAACAGCCGCACCTGTAATATTTAAAACCCTACAACTCCTTCAATCTAAAAGAAAGACTTGGAATGTGGATCAAATGGAGGCTTTTTTTAAAAGTACAATTAATGAAAGTAAATCCCTTAAAGTAGACTATTTTTATATTGCAAATGAAACCGATTTAGTTCCTGTAAAGAAATTGAAACCCATGGAGTCCTATCGTTTTTTTGTAGCTGTCTATGCTGGAAAAACAAGACTCATTGACACTTTAGAATTAAAGAGAATATGATACCTTTGCGCCATGCTAATTGAAGTAGTAAAATCTAAAATTCATAGGGTAACCGTTACCGACGCCGATTTAAATTACATTGGGAGTATTACCCTTGATAAAAAATTAATTGAGGCTGCAAATCTGATCAGTGGTGAAAAAGTACAGGTAGTAAACATTAATAATGGAGAACGACTTGATACTTATGTAATTGAAGGAGAGGCGGGTTCTGGAGAAGTAACTCTTAATGGACCTGCTGCTCGAAAGGTTCAAAAAGGAGATCTCCTTATCATTATAAGTTATGCTCAAATGCCTTTTGAAGATGCCAAAAAATTTAAGCCCAGTATCATTTTTCCTGACGAAACTACCAATCAATTAAAATAGGCTTGAATACAATAAAATCCATTTTAAAAGTTGCGATCCCACTAGGAATTGGTGTTTTTTTTATTTTCTTGACGATTTCAGCCACTACGGAAGAAGATCGCATTCAAATTTTGAGATATATTAAAAATGCAGACTTTCGATTTATCTTACTGTCCGTTTTTTTTGGAATTCTCAGCCACCTATCTAGAGCCTACCGATGGAAGTTTCTATTGGCCCCCTTGGGATATAAGCCACGATTTGTCAATACTGCTTTGGCTGTCCTAATTGCATATATTGCTAATTTAGGTATTCCACGCTCTGGAGAAATACTTAGAGCAACCACTCTTAGCTCTTATGAAAAAATACCTTTTGAAAAAAACTTCGGTACAATCATTGCAGAAAGATTGGTCGATCTGGTCATTCTGATAGGTTTTATTTTCCTTGCTCTCAGTCTTCAATTTGATCTGATCTGGAATGTTTTAAAAGAAAAAGAAATTTCTTTCCCCTCGCTTTTAGTGAGCGGAGGTGTGATCCTTTTCGGCTTTTTTTTATTAAAATATCTGTTTAAACAAGAGGAAATTCTGTTTGTACGTAAAATCAAAACTTTTTTTAAAGGGTTAGTCGATGGAATTTTGAGTTTAAAAACAATGCCGAACAAAGGTTTGTTTATTCTTCACACCCTTTTTATTTGGTCCATGTATCTGGCCATGTTTTATGTGATCAAATGGACGGTCCCCGAAACGGCCAGTTTGAGCCTAGCATCTATGATCCCTGCTTTTGTAATAGGTGGATTGACCATCTCAGCAACTAATGGTGGAATTGGAATTTATCCATTTTCAGTGGCTCTGATGCTCTCGGCTTTTGGCATTTCTAATGAATCAGGACTTGCATTTGGTTGGATCATGTGGTCTTCACAAACAGCCATGATTATTATCTTTGGGAGTCTTTCTTTTTTTATCTTACCTTTAGTAAACCGACTCAAAAAGGGTTAATTTTTTTTATGGCCAAAGTCAAAAAAGCATATTTCTGTCAAAGTTGTGGAACCCAGCATGCCCAATGGCAAGGGCAATGCAATGCTTGTAAAACTTGGAATACTCTGGTAGAGGAAATTATTGAAAAAGAGAGTGATAAAAAATGGACCGTTCAAACCCATTCAACCAGTTCTAAACCCACTCCAATCAATGAAATTGATGTTGCTCAAACACCCCGTATTCAAACCCAAGACGATGAACTGGATCGCGTTTTGGGTGGAGGTTTGGTTCCCGGATCGGTTATTTTATTGGGTGGAGAACCCGGAATTGGAAAATCTACACTGTTGCTTCAACTCGCTCTGCATCTGAAAAAAAATATTCTTTATGTCTCGGGTGAGGAAAGTCAGCAACAAATCAAATTACGAGCCGATCGAATGGGATTTAAAAGTGAAAAATGTTACATTTTAAGTGAAACAGAAACTCAAAAGATCTTTCAGCATCTTGAAAAGTTAAAACCACAGTTACTGATTATTGATTCCATCCAAACACTGCAAAGTAATTATATCGAAAGTGCTGCAGGAAGTGTCTCTCAAATCCGAGCTACTGCAGCTGAACTGATCGAGTTTGCAAAAGCAACTCATACTCCCGTGATTCTAGTTGGCCATATTACCAAAGATGGAAATATAGCCGGCCCCAAAGTTTTGGAGCATATGGTGGATACCGTTTTACAATTTGAAGGAGATCGAAATCACGTCTATCGAATTTTGAGAGCTCAAAAAAATCGTTTTGGAGCAACCTCAGAAATAGGAATTTATGAAATGGTCGCTCAAGGGCTACGACAAATCAGTAACCCCAGTGAAGTATTGATTTCAGAAAAACAAGGAACCTTAAGTGGTCATGCCATAGCAGCTACAGTTGAAGGGGTGAGAACTTTGATGGTAGAAGTACAAGCACTAGTTAGTACAGCCGTCTACGGCACCCCTCAAAGAAGTAGTACAGGATTCAATGCTAAAAGACTCAATATGCTATTGGCTGTTTTGGAAAAAAGAGCTGGATTTGCCTTAGGGAGTAAAGACGTTTTTATCAATATAACAGGGGGCATGAGTATTGAAGATCCGGCACTGGATTTGGCAGTAATATCGGCTTTGTTATCCAGTTATCACGATCTTCCCATCCCAAAAAACGTTTGTTTTGCCGCAGAAATAGGACTCTCTGGTGAAATACGCCCTGTTGCCAAAGCCGATCTTCGTATCCAAGAGGCCGCCAAGCTAGGCTTTGAAAGTATTGCAGTTTCCAAGTTTTCAAAATTGGGGGCAACCCCAAAATCCATTCAGATCTCCCAATTTTCTAAAGTGGAAAGTTTGGTTGAATTTCTTTTTTAAGGGGGGGGGGGGTGCTATTTTCCAAAAAAAAGAGAGTATATTAGAAAAACAATTAATATCGGTATGGAAAAAATCATCCAGCAATTCCTCTCAGAGGTCAATGCCCGAAATCAAAACGAGCCCGAATTTATGCAAGCGGTAACCGAAGTAGCCGAAACCGTCATTCCTTACATCGTTCAACACGACATCTATTACGGACAGAATATCTTGATGCGTATGGCTGAACCCGAGCGAGTAGTTTCTTTTCGTGTTGCTTGGATTGATGACAACGAAGAAATTCAGGTCAATAGGGGCTACCGTATTGAAATGAACTCTGCCATTGGCCCATACAAAGGGGGGCTTCGTTTTCACCCAAGTGTCAATTTAAGCGTTCTTAAATTTTTGGCTTTTGAACAGGTATTTAAAAACAGTTTGACAACCCTTCCTATGGGCGGTGGAAAAGGTGGTTCGGATTTTAATCCGAAAGGTCGATCCGATACAGAAGTGATGCGGTTTTGTCAAAGTTTTATGACAGAACTCTTTCGACATATTGGTCCCAATCGGGATATTCCTGCGGGAGATATTGGAGTAGGAAGCCGCGAAATAGGTTATCTTTTTGGACAATACAAACGTCTTAAAAATGAATTTACAGGAGTCCTTACCGGCAAAGGAGTCTCTTGGGGCGGATCTCTAATACGACCTGAGGCTACCGGCTATGGTGTGGTCTATTTTTCACAACAAATGCTTGAACATCAAGGAGATGGGCTAAAAGACAAGACCATTGTAATTTCTGGATCGGGAAATGTCGCTCAATTTGCAGCAGAAAAATGTATTCAATTAGGCGGAAAAGTACTCACACTTTCTGATTCTTCAGGATATATTATGGATCCCGATGGAATCGATGCTGAAAAACTTTCTTTTATCATGGATTTAAAAAATGTAAAAAGAGGACGTATTGGAGCCTACGTAGAACAATACCCTAAGGCTACTTTTATTCCCGGGAAAACTCCTTGGGAAGTAGCTTGCCAAGTTGCGCTACCCTGTGCAACTCAAAACGAACTTCATGGTAAAGATGCTGCACAACTGGTAAAAAACGGATGTATTTGTGTTGGTGAAGGAGCCAATATGCCCAGTACTCCAGAAGCTATTTCTATTTTTACTCAGAATCAAATTCTCTTTGCGCCTGGGAAAGCGTCCAATGCGGGAGGTGTTGCTGTTTCAGGACTCGAAATGGCTCAAAATTCGTTACGATACAGTTGGACAAGACAACAAGTCGATCAGAGACTTCATGATATAATGAAAGACATTCACCAGTCTTGTTTACAATACGGAATGGATAAAAACCATGTAAATTACGTCAAAGGAGCTAATATTGCAGGGTTTGTTAAAGTTGCTGATGCCATGCTAGCGCAAGGTGTTGTTTAATTTTGTGTTGTGCACTATCCCGTTGAAGCCCTAAGTCTAGGTACTGTTAAATACGGCGATTCCAGTCTAATTGCAGCCTGTTTCACCAAACAGTTCGGACTGAAATCGTATATTCTCAAAGGAATTCTATCCCCCAATGGAAAGAAAAAGGTTTTTAAATCTTTTTTTGAACCTCTTAATATATTGGAACTCGAGGCTTCGAAAAATCCAATCAATCGTTTGTGATATATTAAAGAAGCTCTGTTGGTATACTCTTATAACTCCATCACATTTGATATGACAAAAAAAGCCTTGATTTTTTTTCTAGCAGAAATCATTCATCAGGTGGTAAAAGAAGAACCCGATTCGAATGAACAGTTGTACTCTTTTCTTTTTCAACGTATGATTTGGTTGGATCAAAATGACGAAATTGGATTGTTCCACATCAAAACCATGCTAGATTTAACTCGATATATTGGATTTTATCCCAATGTATATCCATCAGAAGATGCTTATTTTGATTTAGAGTCAGGATGCATGACCCCCTTTAAACCGAAGGGTTTATTTTTAGAAGGAAAAGAGAAAATACATTGGATCGAAATTTTAGGCATGAAATTTGATACGAAAACACATATTAGACTTAATAAAAAGGAAAAAAAAACATTGTTGGATTATGTAGTTTCGTATTTCGGACTCCACTTGCAGCAATTCAAATCACCAAAATCCACGGAAATCCTTAATGAAATTTTCAATTCCACTTAGATTCTGTTTCATTTTAGTGTTTCCACTTTCTCTAAATGCTCAGGAGATTACTGTCATTGATGCCGTTTCAAAATTCCCTATAGATGGCGCAACCTTATACAATGCTTCCAAAAACAAAGCCTTATTGACCAATGAAGAAGGAAAAGCGAACCTATCCATCTTTGAGGACGATGAGCCATTTTACATCCAATTTTACGGATACCAAACACGAGATCTAAAGTTAAAAAAATCAAAAATAGAACAAGGTTTTACTGTTCAGTTAAACCCCGAAGAGCAAACCCTAGACGAGGTGATTCTTTCAGTCGCTCGTACACCCACCAAGAGAAAGCAAATAGCAGAAAACGTTCAAGTAATCAACGCGGATGCTATCAACTTGCAACGCCCGGCAACAGGAGCTGACTTGATCGGACTGAGTCCCGGTATACGAATTCAAAAATCACAAGGAGGGGGAGGAAGTCCCGTCATTAGAGGTTTTGAAGCCAATCGGTTGCTCCTTGTAGTGGACGGGGTTCGGATGAACAATGCCATCTTTAGAAGTGGACATCTTCAAAATGCCATAACAGTAAATCCCAATAATATTGAACGGGTAGAGGTCGTCTTTGGTTCTTCATCAGTAGGCTATGGGTCGGATGCACTAGGTGGGGTGATCCATTACTATACAAGAAGTCCACTGATCAATAGCGAACAAAAAGTTATCACCAATTTCTCTAGTGATTTTTCTTCTGCTAGTCAATCGTTTCTGAACTCAATTTCTACCGAGATCAGTTTTGAAAAATGGGCTAGCCTGACCAGCATCAGTCATTCTAAATTTGGAGACATTCGAATCGGAAAAAACAGAACTCATGGTTATGAAGATTGGGGATTAACGCCTTTTTATTCATCCAACAACAGAAATCAGTACAGCCCTCAACCTATAATCAACGAAAATCCTTTGATTCAAAAAAACACGGGATATGATCAACTGGATCTATTCCAAAAATTCCTTGTACAACTCAACAATAAAAATCAACTGACCCTAAATTTGCAATACTCCAATTCATCGGATATTGATCGATATGACAAATTAGTTGAAGAAAAAGAGGGAAGCTTACGCTATGCCGAATGGTATTATGGTCCTCAAAAAAGGATATTCATCTCTCCTCAACTCAAAATTTTTCCCGAAAAACGCTTTCTTAATTCAGGTAAAGTAATCGCTGCCTTTCAAAAAGTAGAAGAATCTCGAGTCAAACGTCTTTTTGGGAGTTTAACACGGAATTCTCAAATTGAAAAAGTAAATGTCTGGAGTATCAATGGCGATTTTGAGTTTAATTTAAAGGAAGTACATTCCTTTTCATATGGTTTTGAAGCTACCTACAACGATATTCACTCTCGAGCTTTTCAATCCGATTTGATAGTAAACGATTCGTCCATAATTGGCTTTACACCCTCACTACCCATACCAACTCGCTACCCCAGTGGAGGGAGTACATATGCTAGTTTTGCTATTTTTCTTAATTGGGTTTGGGATGTAAACGAAAAATTAACGGTCAATGCAGGAGCAAGACTGACCAATACCAAACTCAATGGTCGTTGGAAGGAATATTACAATATTAATTCCCTTTTATCAACAGTAAATTTGGACGCAGCAGCCCTGACCGAGACACTAGCCGTTACCTACCGACCTAAGGAAAAAAAACAATGGAACTTCATCATTTCAAATGGATTCCGAAATCCTAATATAGACGATGTAGGAAAAATTCGAGAAAGCAAAGGCCTTTTGGTAGTCCCCAATCCCTCTCTCTTTCCTGAATACGCCTACAACTTTGAAGTGGGTTTAACCAACTATTTTTCTCAACCCAAAAATTATATTTCTTTTAGAGGATTTACTACGCTCCTCTCAAGGCATATCGGAAGAAACGACTACGTCATCTTTTCGGATACCACCACCGATAATCTAAATACCATCATCTACAATGGAGAAGAAGTGACCACCTTAGCCAACAACAACTTAGGAAACCGATTGCTCTATGGAGCTTCCATTGATGGTTATATAAATCTGACTAAATCCCTTTCAATTCAAGGTAATTTGTCTTATATCCAATCCATGAAAAGTGAAAAATACGGTCCCTTACCCTCTATTTCACCCACATTTGGAAACCTGATGCTCAAATACCAAAAAAACAAATGGTTAACAAATCTCCAATTCCAGTTTAGTGGAAAAAAAGATCCCAATCAGTACAGTTTAGGAGGAGAAGACGGATTGGAAGAAACTCCGTTAATCCCAAGATCAATGGAGTTTTATGCCGGTACACCCGCTTGGAATGACCTTTCGTTTCAGACCCAATTCCATTACAGCAAAAATTTAAATTTTCGTTTTGGATTAGATAATATTTTTGATGTGCACTACCGAACTTTTTCTTCTGGTATCTCCGTACCGGGAAGAAATCTTAGACTGGGCGTAAACCTTCGCCTCTAGCAAGCTTACATTTCAACGAAATTAACTACTTTCGCACTTGATTAAAAAGGTGAGACTAGTTCATGGCATTCTTCAATGGGAGGGAAACACAAGAGGATTTTCGCATTAACTTGGATCCACTTTTTAAAAAGAATACTGTCAAATGAAATTTAAAGAATACAAAACGCTCCATTTACCTGAGGTAGCTAATCGTGTTTTGAAATCATGGAAAGCCAATAACACCTTTGTAGAGAGTATCCAAAACCGTAAAGGAAAACCCTCATTTGTATTCTACGAAGGACCCCCTTCAGCCAATGGTTTACCCGGAATTCATCATGTCATGGCGAGAACCATTAAAGATATTTTTTGTCGTTACAAAACACAAAAAGGATTCCTTGTCAATCGAAAGGCAGGTTGGGATACCCACGGTCTGCCTGTAGAACTGGGTGTTGAAAAAGAATTGGGGATTAGTAAAGAGGATATTGGAAGCAAACTGTCCGTAGAAGAGTACAACGCAGCTTGTAAAAAAGCCGTAATGCGCTATACCGATGTATGGAATGATTTAACCGAAAAAATTGGATACTGGGTAGATATGGACAATCCCTATGTTACCTATACCCCTAAATATATGGAATCGGTCTGGTGGCTGATCAAACAAATTTACCAAAAAGGGGGATTGTACAAAGGCTATACCATTCAACCCTATTCTCCAATGGCCGGAACGGGGCTGAGTTCTCACGAACTCAATCAACCCGGCACCTATCAAGATGTTACCGATACCACTGTTACCGCTCAATTTAAAGCCGTTTTAGATTCCTTGCCCGAAAACCTAAAAGGATCCATTCCTCTTTATTTTTTGGCTTGGACTACTACCCCTTGGACATTGCCTTCCAATACTGCTCTCACCGTAGGAAAAAATATTGATTATGTAATAATTCGCACTTACAATCAATATACCCACCTTCCTATTCGTATTGTTCTAGCCAAAGCATTGATCCAAAAACAATTTGGAAAAAAATATGAGGCTCAGGATTCTATAGAGGGCTACCAACCCGGTGATAAAAAAATTCCCTACCAGATCACTCAAGAACTTAAAGGAAGTGATTTGATAAATATTCGATACGAACAACTTTGGAAAGAGGCACCCTTACCCTTGAAAAACCCTGAAAATGCCTTTCGAATAATATCAGGAGACTTTGTAACAACCGAAGACGGCACTGGAATTGTACATACAGCTCCTACCTTTGGTGCCGATGATGCCAAAGTAGCAAAAGAAGCCTTACCCGAAATTCCTCCTCTTCTGGTAAAGGATGAGAACGGCAATTCAGTTCCATTGGTAGATTTAAAGGGTCGTTTTAGAAAAGAGGTGGGATCGCTGGGAGGTCGTTTCGTGAAAAACGCTTATTATCCCGAAGACACGGCCCCCGAACGTTCTACAGACGTTGAAATTGCCATTCAACTCAAAGAGGAAAATAAAGCCTTTAAAGTAGAAAAATACGTACACTCCTATCCCAATTGTTGGAGAACGGATAAACCCATTCTCTACTATCCCTTGGATTCTTGGTTCATCAAAGTGACGGATGTACGGGAGCAAATGGTTAATCTTAACAAAGAAATCAACTGGAAACCTAAATCAACCGGAGAAGGTCGTTTTGGCAATTGGCTTGCCAATGCGAATGATTGGAACCTCTCTCGATCTCGTTTTTGGGGAATTCCCTTGCCCATTTGGCGAACAGAGGATGGTAAAGATGTTCAAGTGATCGGCTCAATTTCTGAATTGAAAGCCGCCATTCAACTATCCATAGAAAATGGATTGATGAAAAAAAATCCACTAGAAAACTTTAAAGAAAAAGATTATTCCGAAGAAAATTATCATCTAGTAGATTTGCATAAAAATGTAGTGGACCCAATTATACTAAGCAGTCCTAAAGGAGAGCCCATGTTTCGGGAAGCAGATCTGATTGATGTATGGTTTGACTCCGGAGCAATGCCCTATGCGCAATGGCATTATCCTTTTGAAAACAAAGAATTCATTGATAGTGGTTCACATTTTCCTGCGGATTATATTGCGGAAGGGGTGGATCAAACACGGGGTTGGTTTTATACACTCCATGCGATTGGAACGATTGTTTTTGGTAAAAAAGCCTATAAAAACGTAGTATCAAATGGATTGGTTTTAGACAAAACCGGACAAAAAATGTCCAAACGCCTAGGGAATGCAATCGACCCTTTTGAAACCTTGGATCAATTCGGTCCCGATGCAACTCGATGGTATTTGGTTTCCAACGCCAACCCTTGGGATAATTTAAAGTTTGACGTAAAGGGCATTGCTGAAGTACAACGCAAATTTTTTGGAACACTCTACAATACCTATTCTTTTTTCAGTCTGTATGCCAATATTGATTCCTATGACCCTCAAAAAGAAACAGCTATTGAACTTGAAAACCGCGCGGAATTGGATCGGTGGATTCTTTCTGAATTAAATAGTCTTATACAGGACGTGGATACAGCCTATTACGAGTACGAACCCACCAAAGCCAGTCGAGCTATTTCAGACTTTGTTCAAGAAAAATTGAGCAATTGGTATGTCCGTTTGTGTCGTCGTCGTTTTTGGAAAGGGGAATACGGCTCTGATAAAATTGCAGCTTACCAAACATTGCATGAATGTTTGATAACCGTAGCTCAATTGGCCGCTCCTATCGCTCCTTTTTATACGGATCAATTGTACCGTGATTTAATGAGTACCAAACAGTCCATTCACCTAACGGATTTTCCTAAAGCGAATGCTAAATACATCGATCAAGATCTTGAAGAGCAAATCAATACAGCTCGTACGTTGACGTCTTTGGCACTTTCTTTACGCAAAAAAGAACAAATTAAAGTTCGCCAGCCTTTACAAAAAATGATCATTCCTGTTAAAAGTGAGGCAGAACGAAAACGTATTGAGCGAGTTACCGAGCAATTAAAGGCCGAAATCAACATCAAAAAAGTTGAACTATTGGACGATGCAAACACACTGTTAGTCAAAGAAGTAAAGCCTAATTTTAAGCAATTAGGTCCTCGATTTGGAAAAGATGTTAAAGCCGTAGTTTCGTTAATTCAAAATTTAACCCCTGATCAAATCAACCAGTTGGAGGAAATAGGATCATTGGAGTTTCAACTAAACGAAAAAAGCATTACTTTAGTCCGTTCAGATATTGAGGTCTTTTTTAAAGACATTGAAGGCTGGCAAGTAGCTCAAGGTGGCGGGATGACCGTTGCCCTTGACATGTCTTTAACAGAAGTGCTAAAGCAAGAGGGTATTGCCCGAGAATTGGTGAATAGAATCCAAAATTTCAGAAAAGATAGTGGATTAGAAGTCATTGATAAAATTGCTATTTATCTAGAAAAAGAGCCTCAATTGGAAGCCGCAGTCGTCAAAAATAAACAATACATTCTTTTGGAGACACTGGCTGAAAGTTTGACTTTTGAGTCCTCCTTAAACGGAGGTATCGAATTGGAATTTGAAGATTTTAAAACAGCTATTCGAATTAAAAAAATATCCTGATGAGTACACAAGATAAAAAAAGGTACAGCGATGCGGAGCTCCAAGAGTTTCGTGTTTTGATCGAAGAAAAAATTCAAAAAGCGAAATCCGACTTAGAGCTTTTGAAAAGTGCCTACATGAATAATGGAAACAACGGAACGGAGGATACCGCACCCACATTTAAAGCATTTGAAGAGGGATCCGAAACCATGTCTAAAGAAGCCAACACCCAATTGGCTATACGCCAAGAAAAATTCATTCGAGATCTAAAAAATGCACTGATCCGAATTGAAAATAAAACCTATGGAGTTTGTCGGGTTACTGGTAAATTAATCAACAAAAAACGCTTGTACCTTGTTCCCCACGCCACCTTAAGTATTGAGGCAAAAAACTTGCAAAAATAGGTGCAAAAAAACGCTACTTTGAATTCGAAAAAAACCTATTTTAACCTTAAATGGGCACTGGGTATAATCATTTTGGTCCTACTGATTGACCAGTCGAGCAAACTGTATATCAAACTCAACTATCCACTCACCGGCTATGGGGTCCTACCTATCGTAGATTGGGGGTTTTTTAAATTGCTTTTTGTAGAAAACAAAGGTATGGCAATGGGTACCAAACTCAATGATTTGATCCCTTTCATCAATGAAGAAGTGGCCAAGCTATCCCTTACTTTTTTTCGTTTAATCGCTATTGTGGGATTGGGTTATTGGCTGTATGACAATATAAAAAAACAAAGCCACATTCTTTTAAATTGGGCAATCAGCCTAATTTTTGCAGGTGCTTTAGGAAACATTATCGACTCCGTTTTTTATGGAGTTCTTTTTTCAGATAGCTATGGAAAAGTGGCAACCTTTTTGCCCGATGAAGGGTATGCGCCTTTATTTTATGGCCATGTAGTCGATATGTTGCAGTTTCCATTAGTTGAATGGACTTGGCCATCCTGGATCCCTTGGATAGGAGGCGACCATTTTTTATTTTTTGAATACATTTTTAATGTAGCAGATACCGCAATCAGTACAGGTGTTGGAATTTTGATCGTGTTTAACAAAAGGGTTTTTCCTAAATCTGATCTTGAAACGAGTGGATCTCTGAAGGCGTAACTACAAAATCCAAACGTACATCGTCCTTTCGGACATCTTCAATTTCTTCAACAGGTTCAAAAAACGAAAGGCCTACCTTCACGACATCCGGCTTGCACAAAGCCAAAAAAGTATCATAAAAACCTTTACCGTAACCCACCCGATGTCCTTTCAGATCGCAACACAATAATGGAATAAATACCACTTCTATTTGCTGGGGATCGATCTGTATCCCATTTACAGGTTCCGGTATTTGCCATTGGTTATGCTTTATTTTGGTGGCATCCGTTAATAAAATATGACTCAATTGTAAATCGTCAATTACTTTGGGTAAAATAACCTGCTTGTCTCGTCCTTGAAGTAAAGTGAGCAAAAAATGAGTGTCTACCTCGGCCAATTTGGCAATAGGCAAAAACAAATGAAAGTATTCAAACTCCCAAATGGGAAGGGCCAGACAATTATTGGCCATGGACAAGCTTTTTTCGTCATGCTCCAAGGTGGAAATCGCTTTTCGGCGTTCTAAAAAAATGGTTCTCAGTGCTTTCTTTTTCAAGGGTCTTGTTTTGAATTGATTCCTACTCTTTGTTCTAGACCCAAAGAAAATCAATATTTTAGTTCTGTGAAATCAGAGCAACTAGAAATTCAATTAAAAAGTCTTCCCGAAGAATCGGGCGTGTATCAGTATTACAATAAAAAAAATCAGGTTATCTACATTGGCAAAGCCAAAAATTTAAAAAAACGCGTTCGTTCTTATTTCAATAAAAAACACGAAAACCTAAAAACGCACGTATTAGTCAAAAACATTGTTCGCATCGAACATATTGTCGTTCAATCGGAGATGGACGCTCTGTTATTGGAAAATAATCTGATCAAAAAATACCAACCTCGATACAATATACTTCTTAAAGACGACAAAACCTATCCTTGGATTTGCATCAAAAAAGAACCCTTCCCAAGGGTGTTTTACACTCGTAAAGTAATAAACGACGGCTCGGAGTATTTCGGTCCTTTTACTACCAAAAAAACCATCTCAATCTTAATGGATTTAATCAAAAGCTTGTATCCGATTCGAACCTGTAGTTATGATTTACATAGAGAGAAAATAAAGCAAGAGAAATATAAAATCTGTTTAGAATTCCACCTTGGTAATTGTTTGGGCCCCTGTGTAGGCAATATTGAACCCCAACAATACGATTCGAATATCCACGCTATCCGCTCCATCCTTAAAGGAAATTTCAAAGAGTCTCTATTGATTTTTAAAAAACAAATGCAGGCTTTTTCTGAACAAATGGAATTTGAAAAAGCCCAATTAATCAAAGAAAAATTAGAACTTTTAAAAAATTATCAATCCAAATCAACAATCGTTAATCCTAAAATCAATAATGTAGATGTATTTACCATCCTTTCCGATGAAAGTTATGGATACGTTAATTTTCTTCAAATATCTCATGGAGCAATTATCCGTTCCCATACCCTGGAGATCAAAAAGAAAATGGAAGAATCAGATGAAACACTTTTATCCTTGGGAATCATAGAAATTAGGCAGTTGTTTCAGAGCGTATCCACTACCCTTTTTCTATCGCACCCCATCGACTTAGGCGAAGAACTCCAAGTAATCGTTCCCCTGCAAGGCGATAAAAAAAGGTTGATCGAACTCTCGCTTCGAAATGCCAAATTTTTCAGAATGGATCGTTTTAAACAAATGCAAATTGTAGATCCTGAGCGCCATGAAAAGCGAATTATGTCTCAAATGAAAAAAGACTTGAGACTGCCCAAAGAACCCGTTCATATTGAGTGTTTTGACAACTCTAACATTCAAGGTTCTAATCCTGTGGCAGCTTGTGTTGTTTTTAAAAACGGTAAACCCAGCAAAAAAGAATACCGCCATTACAATATTAAAACGGTTAGCGGCCCCGATGATTTTGCTTCTATGGAAGAAGTCATTTTTAGACGCTATAAACGCCTTGTAGAAGAAGGTGAATCACTTCCCCAGCTCATTGTGATTGACGGTGGAAAAGGTCAACTTTCTTCAGCTGTAAAAAGTTTGGATCTCTTAGGCTTAAGAGGAAAAATATCCATCGTAGGTATTGCAAAAAGGTTAGAAGAAATCTTTTTCCCGGAGGATTCCATACCGCTTTACCTCGACAAGAAATCAGAAAGTCTCAAAATTTTACAACGTGCTCGAGATGAGGCACACCGATTTGGAATTACGTTCCATCGCAAAAAAAGAAGTAAAGGAAGTCTAACCTCCGAACTGGATCAAATAGCTGGAATAGGACCTACTACCCGAACCCAATTATTGACACAATTCAAATCCCTCAAACGAATCAAAGCGGCCTCTGTAGAAGAAATTAGCCAATTATTAGGTCCTAAAAAAGGAATTAAAATATTTAAGTCACTGCATCCCGATGTTGATATTTAACATTTTATAAACTTTCATTTTATTTTATTTTTTTGGGTATTTACTACCTTTGAGGTATGAGAATACCACTATTCATCGGACTTTTAATGGGAGGGCTTATGACTTTTGCTCAAGTAGAAGAACTACAGAGTACCCCTCCTGAACAACCTTTTAAAGACGGTGAATGGTTTCAACTTCGCCTGCATTACGGCCCTTTTAATGCCAGCTACGCTAGTTTTTCATTAGAAAAAGACACACTAGGTGGAGTTCCTGTTTTCCATGCCCAAGGATTTGGAGAAACCACGGGCATAGCTCGATGGTTTTTTAAAGTAGAAGATTATTACGAAAGCTATTTTGATGCCCAAAAAACAGTCCCTTATAAATTTATTCGAAATATCAATGAAGGAGGATACACCAAAAATGTTGAAATAGATTTTAACCACCAAGAGAAAATAGCTCGAGTTAATGATAAAAAAAGAAAAGAAATTAAACAATTCACGATCAAACCCAATGTTCACGATCTAGTATCCAGCTTTTATTATTTAAGACATTATTATCCTAAAGAAGAAATCAAAATCAATGATAGTTTTGATATCAACATGTTTTTTGACAACGAAAATTATGTTTTCAAACTCAAATACCTAGGAAAGGAAACCGTTGAAAGTAAATTTGGAAAGATCCATTGTTTAAAATTCAGACCTTTGGTTCAATCAGGTCGAGTATTTGAAGAACAAGAAAGTGTCACCTTGTGGATTTCTGACGATCAAAATAAACTACCCATACGTTTAAAAGCCGATATATTGGTAGGATCCATTTATGCGGATATAGAGAACTTTAAAAATCTAAAGTATCCCTTCAGAATTGAGGTGGAATGATCTAAATAACTAAAAAAATAGATTTATTAAAGGCTGCTTTTTTAAAACAAATTAAGTTCCGTAATTTGAAAAAAAAATTAATGACCCGTTCACTTGCGATTTTACTTTCAGTTGTACTCTTTTCTTGTCATGACAGTACTTCGGACTCCCTCATTGAAGGCAGCCTTTCTGATGAAGTAATTCTGGAACCCAAACTCTATTTCGGGATTGATTTAAACCAATATAGTGTTCAACAAAAAAAGATCAAACGGGGAGATACTTTTGGCAAAATTTTAGAAGAAAACGGAATTGATTATCCCCAAGTATACAATATTCTACAAGCCATCAAAGATTCAGTGAGTATTCGCAAACTCACTTTGGGTAAGCCTTACAGCCTATTTTATAGTAAGGACAGTATCCCTGAGCCTGAATACTTTGTTTATCACCCTGATGTAGCGGGCTATAAACTGATCCATTTACGAGATAGTCTTTATGGAAAAGAAATTAAAAAACCCGTTCGTTTGGTTGAGATGGAAGCAGCTGGGATTATAGAAAGTTCTTTGTACGAAACGATGCAAACTCTTGGCATTAACGAATCCTTGACGTATTACCTTTCCGATGTTTATGCTTGGACCGTTGATTTCTTCAGACTCCAAAAAGGGGATCGATTTAAAATTATTTATACCGAACGCTTTGTAGATGACTCTATATCTGTGGGAGTGGATCGTATCAAGGCTGCCTATTTTGAGCACAAAGGAAAACCACTCTATGCGTTTGAATTTATTAGTGACCCAAAAAAAGGAATTGTGGATTATTTCGATGACCAAGCTAAAAGTTTGCGAAGGGCTTTTTTGCAAGGACCTCTTAAATTCAATCGGGTATCCTCCCGGTACAATCTCAAGAGAAGGATCGCCTATTATGGAAATCGTATTCGCCCTCACAAAGGAACTGACTTTGCTGCTGCGGTTGGAACCCCAATACTCGCTACTGCCAATGGAACAGTAGTCAAATCCAGTTACTCTCGTGGAAACGGAAATTATGTAACGATCAAACACAATGGGATTTATTCTACCCAATACCTACATATGAAAAAAAGAAAAGTCAATGTAGGTCAGTTTGTCCAGCAAGGCGATGTCATTGGATGGGTTGGTATGACTGGCAATACATCGGGGCCTCATGTTTGTTATCGCTTTTGGAAGAACGGAAGACAAGTAGACCCTTTTAAACAAAAACTTCCCGACGCCAAACCCATTTCTCAAAAACTCAAAACAGAATTTGCCAACTATATTGTCCCTTATAAAACCCAATTGGACTGCATTGCTTTTGAACTATTACAAACCACCGATATTGCAGTAATCAACAACAAAAAAACGAATGCAAAAAAATCTTAGTAACACCAATCCCACACAATACAGCGCTTGGAAAGAACTCGAAAATCACTGGAAAAAAATTGCCTCCACTTCCATTAAGGAACATTTTGAAAATGAACCTAATAGAATCAAGTACTTCACTTTAAAGTGGGATGATTTCTATGTTGATTTCTCTAAAAATAGACTGGACAAAAAAGGATTTGACTTACTCCTGGAATTGGCTCGTGAAGCTCAACTAAAAGAAGCCATCCAAGCTCAATTCAATGGTGAAAAAATAAATGCAACCGAAAACCGAGCCGTTTTACATACCGCTTTGCGTACTCTGAAAAAAGAACCCATCCTTGTTGATGGTCAAAATGTACTCCCGGACTTGAAAAAAACAAAACAGAAAATGTATGCTTTCTGTGAACAAGTTATTTCGGGTGATTGGAAAGGATATACCGGAAAGCCCATTACTCATATCGTAAATATAGGTATCGGCGGTTCCGATTTGGGACCTGCTATGATCGTGGAAGCCTTGGCGCATTATGAAAATCATCTGGATGTACGTTTTATTTCAAATGTAGAAGGAGATCATCACCAAGAAGTTTTAAAAGGATTGAATCCCGAAACAACTCTTTTTGTTATTGTTTCCAAAACATTTACTACTCAAGAAACGCTTAGTAATGCAAATAGCATACGACAATGGTTTTTGGAACACGCCCCTGAATCTTCGGTTTCTAAACATTTTGTAGCTGTATCTACCAATGTTGAAAAAACTACCGCTTTTGGGATCGATACTGAAAACACTTTCTCCATGAACGATTGGGTAGGGGGTCGATTTTCATTGTGGAGTACCGTAGGAATCAGTATTTGTTTGGCTGTAGGACCCCAAAATTTTGAAAAACTCCTAGAAGGAGCCGGTAAAATGGATGATCATTTTCAAAATACGGACTTTGAAAAAAACATTCCCGTTGTTCTCGCTTTACTCTCCATTTGGTACAACAACTTTTGGGGTGCAGAAAGTGAAGTGATTGTACCCTATACACAATATTTGAGAAATCTCCCGGCTTACCTCCAACAAGGAATCATGGAAAGCAATGGGAAAAGTGTAGGTCGCGATGGTCAGCGTGTCAATTATGAAACAGGTACGCTGATTTGGGGGGCTTCAGGTACCAACGCTCAACACGCCTTTTTTCAATTGATTCATCAAGGTACCAAACTCATCCCCGCCGATTTTATCGGTTTTAAAAATTCTCTCAAGGGCAATGCAGACCATCAAAATAAATTGATGGCAAATTTTATAGCTCAGAGCGAAGCCTTAATGAATGGGAAAAACCTTGAGCAAGTTATCGAAGAACTCGAAAATAGTGGTTTGGAAAAGCACGCATTAGAAACACTTGCTCCTTTTAAAGTTTTTGAAGGAAACAAACCTACCAACACCCTCTTAATCAATTCATTGACTCCCAACTCCTTGGGTGCCTTAGTCGCACTTTATGAACACAAAATTTTTGTACAGGGGATTCTTTGGAATATATTTAGTTACGACCAATGGGGTGTAGAACTGGGAAAACAACTCGCCAATGTGATTTTAGAGGAAATACAAGGTGAAGAAGGAGGCCAAAAAACACAGCACGATCGTTCAACAGCTGCCCTTATGGACCGTTTAAAATCCGAATAACACTCTATTTTTGGTTGTTAAATGAATTGTTAATATTTCCTTAACAATCTGTTTAAGTAAATCCTGAATTTGTTTAGATTATAAATATACTTTTGTGTTAAATAAAATTATTTAATTTAATATGAAAAAAACGCTAGTATTTTTATTGGTCCTGAGCATAAACTTGACTCTTGCACAGGAAACCAACGAAAAAAAAACAGACAGTCTCGGGACGTATCAGTTTCTTGAGGAAGTAGTTGTATCTTCAGGTGTAATTGATATTGCTAAAGAAAGAGAAACACCGATCGCAGTAAGTCAAATCTCTGCTCAAGAGGTACTTTTAAAAGTAGGAAATCAAGAATTTCCCGAAATCATGAATAAAACACCTGGTGTATACGCCACCAAGCAAGGAGGAGGTTATGGTGATAGTAGAATATCACTTAGAGGATTTGATCAAAGAAATACTTCTTTTTTGATCAATGGACAACCTGTTAACGATATGGAAAACGGATGGGTTTATTGGTCAAACTGGCAAGGTCTGACCGATGTTGCATCCGGTATTCAAGTGCAAAGAGGTCTTGGAGCTTCTAAATTAGCCGTTCCTTCTGTTGGAGGAACCGTTTCAATCTTTACCAAAAGTGCAGAAAAAGCACAAGGAGGATCCCTAACTCAAATGGTCGGCAATGATGGTTATGTTAAAACAACAGCTGCCTACAACACAGGGGTCAATGATAAAGGATGGTCTTCTTCTTACCTACTAACCAAATGGTCAGGAAATGGCTATGTTTACAATACCAGCGGTGCTGGATGGACATATTTTGCTGCTGTGGGTTATACTCCAGAAGGATCCAATCACAGTTTGAATCTTTCTCTACTTGGTGCAGGACAATGGCACCACCAAAGAGATGTTTGGGTTTCAATCCGAGATTACGAAAACTTTGGTGAAGAAGGTATTGATCAAAGATGGAATACCAACGGAGGAACCCTCGACGGTGAGGAGTTTAATATGAGAAGAAACTTCTACAACAAACCACTTGCTACCTTTAACTGGGACTGGAAAATCTCTGATAATGTAGATTTAGCAACCTCTCTTTACGGTTCAGCGGGTCGTGGAGGAGGAACAGGACCTCGAGGTAGAAATTACGATGTATTGCCTTATCGTGAAGACTTAACCTCTTTTTTTATCGAGGATGGAAAAACTGACTTTAGAAGATCTGATGGGACGATTAACTACGATGCCATTGTAACAGATAACCGCACAGGAGCGTCCCCTTATACTGGGGCCATCTCTCGTTTCGAGGGATCTCTACTAGGTTCCAACGGGTATCGTGACGACGGTGTTTTCAGAAGTGGTATGATTCGAAGAGCTTCTATGAACTCTCACAACTGGGTGGGGGGTATCTCCAACTTGAACATCCGTGCCGATAAAATGCGTTATAGTATTGGTGTCGATTTAAGAAACTACCGTGGATTCCACTACAGAGTATTAAATAACTTGATGGGCTTTGATGGCTACTATTCTACCGGAAATAAAAATTCAGCTGGTCAGATTATTGAAACGACCATTGAGGCTTCTCCATTTAACAATACCGGTTTGCAAGGTCCTAAAATCGATTACTACAACATCGGATACGTTGGATGGCAAGGATTCAATGGTTTGGCTGAATATTCTGGAGACCAGTTGACTGCTGTGATTCAAGCAGGACTGTCCAACCAGTCGTTCCAAAGAGAAGATTTGTTTGATCAACCCGGTACCCCACTTTCCGAAAAGAAAAATGTAGGGGGTGGATACCTCAAAGGGGGAGCAAACTACAACCTAAATGAAAATTCGAATGTGTTCTTTAACGCGGGGTATATTTCTCGCCAACCCAACTTTGGAGCTGTATTCCCTAACTATGCAAATAAAGTTAACGAAGATCTTCAAAATGAAAAAATCCAATCTCTTGAATTGGGTTATGGATACATAGGAAATGGTTTTAAATTAAACGTAAATGTTTATTCTACAGTTTGGGGTAATCGTTTTGTTTCCAGAAGTTTATCCAATCAGCAGGGGGTTGATGGATTTGCTCAGTTCAAAGATATTGATGTCGTTCACAACGGAATCGAAATTGAAGGACAATACCGTCCCTCAGGTAGTACAAAAATCAGAGGGATGCTTTCGATTGGAGACTGGCGTTATACCAAAGATTTTGAAGCTGAATTGTTTGATGACAATCAACAATCCGTGGGTACTGGAACGCTCTACTTAGAAGGTGCTAAAGTGGGTGATGCTGCACAATTTGTGGCTTATGTGGGTGTAGATCATCGATTTGGAGATTCATTTTCCGTTGATTTAGACTATCGCTTTGTAGATGGTCTGTATGCAGATTATAGCATTACCGATTCAGCGTTTACCGAAGCCAACAACCCAGGAGCTCTAAAACTCCCTTCTTATGGCTTAGTTGATTTAGGCGCAACCTTCCGATTTGGAAACGGTTGGAGCTTAAGAGGAAATATTAACAACCTCTTGAATACTACCTATATTGCTGAATCCAACTCCAATATTCATGCCTCTGCCGGATCAGATACGTGGAATGGAGTTGATAAACGAAATTCTGTTTGGTTTGGTTTTGGAAGAACGTGGAACCTTTCCCTACGTTACCAATTCTAAAAACTTCACTTTTTATAAGTCTTAAAATCCTCACCGTGGTGAGGGTTTTTTGTTACTCAAACTTTAAATCTTTGATTTTAATTTGAAGGCTTTTCACTCCGTTAAAATGATTTTCCTCTAGAGTGTACAATATTGAAAAGGGGGGTTGTTTTTTAATGGTAAGTACGTGATGTCCTAAACCAAAGCCAATCCCCTGAAAGGTCAACCCACTGGGATCCATAACTTCCAGTTTTAAATGAATTTGATCTTCACCAACGGCGCGACTTCCTCCTGCATCCGTACATCCATGGGTCACAAAAACAGGTCGCATGTTTTTGGGGCCAAAGGGAGCCATTTGATTGATTATACGCAGCAACTTTGGACTAAGCTCTTCAAAGCCCACCTTCGCATCATAGATTAAAGTGGGCTCTTTTTGTTCAGGAATAATGTTCGCTTCAACATAGGATTCAAAAGCGGTTTTAAAACGCTTCAATTGATCCGGTCTTAGCGTAAGACCAGCTGCATACTTGTGTCCTCCAAATTGGATCATATGATCCCTGCACGACTCGAGCGCATGATACACATTAAACCCAGAAACCGATCGAACAGAACCTGATAGGGTGTCCTCTGATTGAGTAAGTACCACTGTGGGTCGATAATAGTGCTCGATCAAACGCGAAGCCACAATTCCGATCACCCCTTTGTGCCAAGAGGGGTGAAAAACAACTGTACTGGCGTTGCTTTTGTCTTGATTGAGTTCAATTTGTTGTAAAGCTTCATTTGTAATTCGTTCATCGGTACTTTTACGTTCCGTATTAAAAAATTCAATCGAGCGCGAACGGGCACGTATTTCATCGGGATCGGAAGCGGTCAACAATTCTACGGCATTGATTCCTTTATCCATTCGCCCTGCAGCATTGATTCTAGGAGCAATTACAAAAACCAGATCCGTTACTGAAATGGGTCTTTTCAAGCTTTTTATAAAATACTGAAACCCCAATCGAGGGTCTTTCTTAAATTGTTCAATTCCCAAGAAGGTAAGTACCCTGTTTTCGCCAACAATGGGAACGATATCTGCTGCGATGGCAGTAGCTACTAAATCCAAATATGGAGCTAAATCAGCTGGCGGAAGTGCCAAGTACTTTTGAAGCGCTTGTATCAATTTGAACCCAATTCCACATCCACACAGCTCTTTGAATGGATAGTCGCAATCGGATCTCTTTGGATCAAGAACCGCAACGGCTGCCGGTAATAAAGTTCCAGGTAGGTGGTGATCGCAAATAATAAAATCGATATCCAAACTTTTTGCATAATCCACAAGATCCATGGCTTTAATCCCACAATCTAAGGCAATAATGAGTCGGATTCCTTTTTCTTTAGCCCATTCAATACCTTTTTTTGAAATTCCATATCCTTCTTTGTATCGATCCGGTATATAAGGAAAAACAGAAGCACATTTGTCTTTTAAATAGGAGAACATTAATGCCACAGAAGTGGTTCCGTCCACATCATAGTCTCCGAAAATCATTACCTTTTCTTCGGTTTCAATAGCATGATGAATGCGTTCTACGGCAAGATGCATATCCTGCATCAAAAAGGGATCGTGCAATTGATTCCAATCAGGTCTGAAAAATGTTTTGGCCTCATCGAATGATTGAATTCCTCTTTGAGCAAGCAAATAAGCAACTCTTTGGGGTACGGAAAGGGACTCTTGCAAGTGGTCAACCTGTTTTGGGTCAGGTGCTGAGATCGCTTTCCAATTCATTGTTTTACCTTTTATTTCCCTCTATAACAATCACAAATTCCCCCTTGGGTGGATGCTGTTCAAAATAAACCACTGCCTCTTGAAGAGATCCCTTAAAATGGGTTTCGTATCGCTTGGTTAATTCTCGGATTACCGCTAGATGACGTTGCCCTCCGAAGAGAGGCATCATTTGCCCCAGAGTTTTCAGTAATTTATGAGGTGATTCATAAAAAACTTGAGTACGTTCTTCATCTGCCATTTTTTCCAAACGAGTTTGTCTTCCCTTTTTAGGAGGTAAAAACCCTTCAAAGACAAATCGATCACAAGGGATCCCACTCTGTACTAAAGCAGGTATTAGAGCGGTCGCACCCGGCAAACATTGTACTTTAAATCCCGCTTTTAATGCCTCACGTACCAAAAGAAATCCCGGGTCGGAAATACCAGGCGTCCCTGCATCAGATATCAATGCAATGTCTTTGTCTGAACTTAATTGCTGAAGTACACTCTCGGTTTTTTTATGTTCATTGTGCATGTGAAAACTCTGCAAAGGAGTCGTGATTTCATAATGATGCATCAGCTTTGCACTCACCCGGGTATCTTCTGCCAATATTAAATCGACTTCTTTGAGCAGACGTAAAGCTCTCAATGTAATATCTTCTAAATTACCAATCGGAGTTGGAATCAAGTAAATCAAAAATTAAACTTTTAAAAATTATTAAAATAAAACGTATTTAATCTGTGAAATTTTTTCTTAAGATGGTTAAAAAACGTTCTTCAACGGCCTCTTTATCTTTCCAGTTATGGTATTCGGGCTTCACCAAATTTTGGATAAAGTTTTCGACTTCCCCCCAGTTTTGAAAAGTAATCACCTGACGAATGACCTTTTCATAAGATTGAACATCTTGATCAAAAAGGTGTTTTACAAAAGCCAAGCGATCGTTTAAATCAACGGTAAGGGATTTGGCGAAATGATCGTTTATATTTTTTCTTTCTTCCAGAACATCCGCTACGAACTCTACCTTTGGAATTTCCTCTTCTTGCTTTTCCTTCGGTACAAAAGTGGGGGTTTCGGGGACGGTTTCAAAAAGACTTTCGTAACTGGGGTTTTCAGGCATTTCAGTGACTAAGTCCTTTATGGCTTCCATCATAGGGGGGACCTCCAAACTTTCTTCCTGCTTCGCTAAATCATTTGTCTTTTGATTAAAATCGCTCGTCAAGGTTTCGATGACTGTTTGAATTTCAGCTTGGTGTCGCGACCATTGACCCGTTGGACGGTCTTCTTT
Organism: Flavobacteriaceae bacterium; assembly: GCA_038108035.1. Taxonomy (GTDB): domain Bacteria; phylum Bacteroidota; class Bacteroidia; order Flavobacteriales; family Flavobacteriaceae; genus MS024-2A. The sequence goes on along the minus strand of JAYNHN010000006.1, from coordinate 3,242 downwards.
TAAAAGCATTTTTTGGTGAATGGACAGTTCGTACAGTTTCTGAATCGCTTCATGGGTTGCATCTGCATCCCATTCTACGTGATTGTCAAGAACCATTTGTGCCCATTGGGCTAAAGCCGTTTTAATTTTATCTATCATGGATATTGTCCGTTCAACCCGTTAGATTTTAATACCTTTGTTACAAACAGTGCAGTTTAAAAAACCATTTACAAGCTGAAAATTACGAAATGTTTTTAGAAAATACGGTAAACTCAAACGAACAATTTGGATGGATCGAAGTAATCTGTGGTTCGATGTTTTCCGGAAAAACCGAAGAACTCATCCGACGACTAAAACGTGCTCAATTTGCCAAGCAGAAAATTGAGATTTTCAAACCCGCTATTGATTTACGTTACGATGATGAATTGGTCACCTCCCATGATCAAAACCAAATCCCTTCAACACCCGTTCCGGCAGCCGCTAACATTCCAATCTTAGCAGATGGTTGTGATGTGGTTGGAATTGATGAAGCCCAGTTTTTTGATAATGAAATTGTTAAAGTTTGCAATGATCTCGCCAATAGGGGTGTTCGTGTAATCGTTGCAGGGCTAGACATGGATTATCAAGGCAATCCTTTTGGTCCTATGCCCAATTTAATGGCTACCGCAGAGTACGTAACCAAAGTACATGCAATTTGTACACGTACCGGAAACCTAGCACATCACAGTTTTCGAACTACCGAAAGTGATTCATTGGTACTGCTTGGCGAAAAAGAAAACTACGAACCTTTGTCCCGTACCGCCTTTTTAAAAGCAACCCAAGAGCTCCAAAAAAAGAAAGAAAAAAAATCCTCCTCTTAATCGTACCACTTGAATACATTAACCCTAAACTTAGATCATTTATCTCACAATTATCGAATCATTCGAAATCGTTTGGACCCAAAAACACAACTTATTGCCGTGGTTAAGGCTCATGCCTACGGTATGAACCACAACTTTTTTGTTCAGCGGCTCGTGGATTTAGGAGTGGATGCTCTTGCGGTGGCTTACACTGAAGAAGGAAAAGAACTTAGAAAACTAGGGGTTAAAATTCCCATTTTGGTGTTCTATCCACAAAAAAACACGTTTTTAGAACTAATTTATGCTAATTTAGAACCATGTTTGTATAGTAAAGACGTTTTAAAGAGTTTCAAAGAAGAGTTAATAAGTACTGGAAATGATAGCTATCCTATTCATATTAAGTACAATACAGGATTAAATAGAATAGGTTTTTCTCCAGAAGAAGTTTCCTGGGTTTTAGAGAATTTAGAACCTAGTTGTTTTAAATTAAAAAGTGTTTATTCGCATTTGGCAGTGTCAGAAGAGCAGCGCCCATCCAAACTAAGCCATCATCAAATAGAACAATTTAAAGAAATTAGAAAATTGCATTTAGAAGCCTCTCAAACACTCCCAAAATTTCATCTTCTCAATAGCTCAGGTGTCTTTAATTACCCCGAATTACAATTCGACATGGTTCGTTGTGGAATTGCTTTTCATGGCTATGCCAATCGGAAAGAGTGGGACGAACAGTTGAAGCCTGTAGCCTCTTTAAAGTCACAAATTTGCCAAATTCATCATTTATCTAAAGGTGAGTCCGTAGGGTATGACCACGGTTGGATCGCAAAGGAAGATTGCCGAATTGCAATCCTCCCTATCGGACATGCAGACGGGATTGGTAGGCATTTTGGTAATCAAAAAAGCCGTGTGCTAATTCATGGAAAGAAAGCTCCCATTGTAGGAAATATTTGCATGGATCTATTCATGGTTGATGTAACCCATATACAATGTCGTGAAGGAGATGAAGTAACTTTATTTGATGCAAAGAACAATGCAAATTCTTTTGCTCAAAGCGGTGGAACGATTAGTTACGAAATCTTAACAGCTTTAGGATCTAGAATCCGACGCATTGTAAAGGATTAAATCTTGTTATATATATAACATTTTGTTATAATTTTGACCTATTTACCGATCCAGTTTGCTAGGGGTAGAATAAGTTTTATTTTTGCCGAAATTTAAAGTTAAAAACATGAAAATTGCAATTGTAGGAGCTACCGGTATGGTAGGAAAAGTCATGTTAGAAGTACTCGCTGAAAGAAAACTTCCCCTAAGCGAACTGTTATTAGTCGCTTCTGAACGATCCGTAGGAAAGAAAATTCATTTTGAAGGAAAAACGCACACTGTCATAGGTCTGGAAACAGCGATTTCTGCAAGACCCGACATTGCCTTGTTTTCAGCTGGAGGAGCGGCCTCTCTAGAATGGGCACCTCAGTTTGAAAAAGTGGGGACTACGGTCATAGACAACTCCTCAGCCTGGCGAATGGATCCCACTAAAAAATTGATCATACCCGAAATTAATGGCGCTTCGTTGAACGCTGAAGATAAAATTATTGCCAATCCAAACTGCTCAACCATTCAAATGGTCATGGCACTGGCACCTTTGCATAAGATATATACCCTCAAACGCATAGTAATTTCAACCTATCAGTCCATAACAGGAACCGGAGTAAAAGCCGTTGAACAATTGGAATCAGAATCAAAAGGTAAACCCACCGCGAAGGCTTATCCCTACCCTATTCATAAAAATGCGCTCCCGCACTGTGATGTTTTTTTAGAAAATGATTATACCAAAGAAGAGATGAAATTGGTGCACGAAACCCATAAGATTTTGGGGGACACTTCTATCGGAATTACAGCTACAGCGATTCGAATTCCAGTAGTAGGGGGGCATAGCGAGTCCGTTAACGTTGAATTTGAAAAAAGATTTGAAGTTGAGGCGATTCGAGAGGTACTTCAAAACAGTCCGGGTATCGTTGTTCAAGACGATCCTGAAACACAAACCTACCCCATGCCCATTTATGCGGAAGGAAAAGACGAGGTTTTCGTAGGGCGTATCCGAAAGGACACCTCCCACCCCAATGCACTAAATCTTTGGATCGTAGCGGATAATCTCAGAAAAGGAGCTGCAACCAATACCGTACAAATAGCAGAATATCTAATTGATAAACAACTCGTGTGATTTTTTAATTTTTGAGAAAATTGTACTTTAGAATTCTAAACAAATTTCAAATGAAGTACAATCTCTCCCCCTTATTAGCACTTATCCTGAACGTATTGCTCTATTGTTCATGCTCTCAGTCAATATACGACCCTGACTCTTATCGACTCCAACCCTCTGTTGGAGACATTCAATTTCAAGAGGAACTCTCCGAGCTAAAACCCAAAGAT
>JAYNHN010000005.1:30442-32708 GCA_038108035.1 Flavobacteriaceae bacterium | reverse complement strand
GCAGAGGAATGCGAACGTATAATTAATTCTTTATTCACTCTGAATTATTTTGTGTTTTGTGGGAATGGTTCCCCCAAAACGGATTAAACAATATTTTCAGGATTTTCCTGTAGCAGTAGTCAAACTTTTTGATGACTGCTTTATCAATGAACGTTGGTAAATTTTTTAAGTGTTTTGCCGAACACTATTTTTTCTTATGGCGATTCGCTCTACGTCTTTTTTTTCTTTTGTGAGTCGCTACCTTGTGTCTTTTACGTTTTTTACCACTTGGCATATGCTTAAAGGGTTTTTAGTGTTAATGTTTTATTTTACGGGTACCTTGGACTTCACACCTTGAACAAAAATTTTTGCTGGTTTGAAGGAGGGAATATTGTGAGCGGGAATTTTAATTGCAACATTTTCTGAAATATTACGCCCTGTTTTTTCGGCTCGGGTTTTAATAATAAAACTTCCGAATCCTCTCAAGTAAACATTTTCTCCTTTTTCGAGAGAACCTTTTACTTCTTTCATGAATTTTTCAACAGTAGCTTGTACATCAGCTCGATCTATCCCTAATTGATCCGAAATATTTGATACAATGTCTGCTTTTGTCATAATATTATATTTTTACTAAAAATTTAAGGCTTGCAAATATATAAATTTTAATTATAAAATGCTCTGTACAAAGTTTTTATATTATTATTGTCTAAAACTAATTTAGACTAATTCAAGTAAAGATAAATCGTGACCTGGACTGACCTGCTGCTCAATTGGTATTCTGAAAACAAACGTTTTTTTGAATGGCGAAAAACGAGAGAACCCTATAAAATTTGGTTATCTGAAATCATTTTGCAACAAACCAGAACTTCTCAGGGTTTACCTTATTACAATCGGTTTATCCAAACATTTCCTACTCTAGAGGATTTAGCATTGGCATCTGAGGATGAGGTTCTAAAGTTATGGCAGGGGTTGGGCTATTATTCACGAGCACGAAATCTTCATGCTACTGCTCGATTTATTTATGATGAATGCGGTGGAGTTTTTCCCAACACTTTTGAAAAATTATTAGAACTTAAAGGAGTGGGAGATTATACTGCAAGTGCGATAGCTTCTATCTGTTTCAATATACCCCAAGCCGTTGTAGATGGGAATGTTTACCGTTTTCTGTCCCGTTATTTTGGTATTACAACCCCTATTAATTCCGGTGTCGGTAAACGTGAATTTAAAGCCAAAGCCATGGAACTTATTGACTCCAATCGTCCAGGGGAATTCAATCAATCCCTGATGGAATTTGGATCCGTTCAATGCAAACCTCAATCCCCCAATTGCGGAGTTTGTCCTTTTTCTATGGATTGTTTTGCATTTAATCACCATCAAATAGATCGATTACCGATTAAAAATAAAAAGCTTGAAAAAACCAACCGTTATTTTAATTATCTCGTCGTTTCGGATTCCAAAGATCATTTTTTGTTGGAAAAGCGAGTCCAAAAAGGAATTTGGCAAAATTTATTTCAATTTCCTTTAGTAGAAACCCAATCAATCCCTGAAAACCTCTCCGACTTAATTACAGAAGAAACGTTCCCCAAAGAGTTGATTCCACTTCAACAAAGATTTTCTCTTTGGAATTCACAACCCATTACCCATAAGTTAAGCCATCAGAATTTATTTATCCACTTTTGGGTACTTTCAACCCCTGAGAACTTACCTCAAGGAATTCCCAAAAAAGAACTTGAAAACTTTGCCGTTCCCATTGTGATTCATAATTTCTTGAATGTTTTTTTTAAATGAAAACTTTATTTGTTAACTTTACCCTTACGATAAACTCAAAATCTTTTCAACTATGAGCGGAACATTAAATAAAGTTATGCTAATTGGACATTTAGGTGACACTGTAAAAATGCATTATTTTGATGGTGGTGGTTCTATTGGGAGGTTCCCTCTCGCAACCAACGAAACCTATACCAACAAAAGCGGTGAAAAAGTTTCTAACACAGAATGGCACAATATAGTGGTGCGAAATAAAGCTGCTGAGATCTGTGAAAAATACCTAACGAAAGGGGATAAAATTTATGTAGAAGGTCGTATTAAAACCCGAAAGTGGACAGATGATAGTGGAAATGATCGCTATTCTACAGAAGTCAATGTCAATGAATTCACCTTTTTGTCGAACACAAAAACAGAAGGCTCGAATCCTTCTGCAAAGGGAATTGGGTGACCACGAATTGTTGTAGAAAGTGCTACAACACTGGGTTTTCCGGTTTCTGCTTGGGTTGTTTGGATCATTAAG
>JAYNHN010000005.1:0-30432 GCA_038108035.1 Flavobacteriaceae bacterium | reverse complement strand
GGGAAGTGAGAGCCCACCAAATGTTGAAGAAACTCCTCCTACAGACGATTTACCTTTTTAAACTATTTTTTTTTGGATCCAGACCCATTACCTTTTCTGAACCCTTTAATTTTAATGACTAATATGGTTTGGATCCAACTTTTGTTGGTTCTCCTACTTTTACTTTGTTCGGCCTTAATTTCAGGTGCTGAAGTTGCTTTTTTTTCATTGCAACTTAAGTCCTTAGACGACCCAGAAAAAGCAGAAGATCGATCAATTAAGAGAGTGGTAGCTTTACTTCATAAACCTAAAAGATTATTGGCGACCATTTTAGTGGCCAATAATTTCATAAATATTGCCATTGTGCTTTTATTCTCCATGATGAGCAAAACTTTTTTTGAGAAGATTTCAAACCCAATTGTTTTGATGATTATCGAAGTGGGAATTATTACCTCCTTAATCTTGATCTTTGGAGAAATTCTACCCAAAGTGTACGCCAACCGAAATGCACTGTATTTCTCCAAACGTATGGCACCGATTTTGACCCTATTGGATGAGTATCTTTTGTTTTGGATTTCAATTCCCATGAGTCAAACGACCACCTTTTTAGAAAAACGGTTAGGGGAAAAAAGCAATCAGTTTTCTGTAGACAAACTTTCGCAAGCGTTAGAACTTACGGCGGATCATGAAACCACTTCAGAAGAACAACGAATTTTGGAAGGAATTGTCAGCTTTGGAAATACCGATACCCGAGAGGTTATGTGTCCACGTATTGATATGTTTGCACTCTCAGAGGACCTATCATTGGAGGAAATGGTTCCCTTAATTTTGGAACAAGGATTTTCTCGAATTCCGATTTACACCGAAAAAAAGGACAACATCAAAGGCATTCTTTACATTAAAGACCTACTACCCAATATCCACAAAAAAGACTTTCACTGGCAAAGTCTATTAAGACCCCCAATATATGTCCCAGAAAACAAAAAATTGGATGATTTACTTAAAGAATTCCAACAAAAGAAAATTCACCTGGCCATAGTGGTTGATGAGTATGGGGGAACTTCGGGGTTGATCTCTCTAGAAGACATCATGGAAGAAATTGTAGGAGATATTAGTGATGAATTTGACGAGGAAGATTTGAGCTATTCAAAATTAGACGACCACACTTTTATCTTTGAAGGAAAAATTAGTTTAAAAGACTTTTTCAGAGTGATTCATTTAGATTCAACCGAGCTTTTTGATCAGGTTAAGGGCGACGCTGAAACTCTTGCGGGATTGCTTTTAGAAATCGCAAAAAAATTCCCCAAAAAGAATCAAAAAATTCGATTTAATGGCTATTGTTTTATTGTTGAAGAGTTGGATCAAATGCGAATCAAACAGATAAAAGTACTCTTGCCAAAAACCAAAAAAGTATAATGCAATGGGAAAATGGATCTTTTTATTGTTAATCGTTACAGCTTGTACCTCGGATTCCCAACCTAAACCCATAGGTTATCTGAGATTGGACTATCCTGAAGCAGAATACACTCGTTCTTCTGAATTTAAATCGTACTCTTTTGAATACAACTCTTTTGCAGATCTAAAATACGTCAGCCAAAGCTCCCCAAAGTTGTTTTATCCCAAGATGAAAGCCACCCTGTTTTTAAACTACTCTCCCATAAAATCCAATTTGGATTCGCTTTTAAACGATGCCTATAAAATGCCTTATAAGCACATTTCTATGGCAGAATCGATACCCGAAAAAGTATTTATCAATCAGGCAAACCAGGCATATGGCACTTTATTTTCTGTTGTGGGTAACGCAGCTTCTCAACACCAGTTTTTTTTGACGGATAGCACAAAACATTTTTTAGTAGGCTCTGTTTATTTTTACGCTAAACCCAATTACGATTCTCTTTATCCTGCTGTGAATTATTTGAAAAAAGACATCGTTCACCTGATGGAGACCTTAAAATGGCAGTAGTTTTCACTCTTTAAAAGTGTCTGTACGATCGATAGAGGAAACACTATAAACATCTCCGCTAGCTTTTACCACTTGGGTAATTCCTTCTAAATTCAATGCTTGTGCATCGTAAACGATCCATGCTGTTTTGGATTTAAAATCTACCGTTGCAGAGACCACTCCTGAGGTACTGTTTAATTTTTTTTGAATGGTTGCAGCACATCCAATAGCGCAGGTCATCCCTTCGATACTCATTTTGGCAATTGCTTTTTCAGCAATATTTTTTTCTTCAATTTTTACCTTATCGGAATCCGAGACGCTAATGACTTTTACTGAGTCGCTGTTTTTGCAGGCTCCAAAAATCAAAAATGAAAAAAGAATCCATTTAGATGTTGAGAAGTTCATTTTAAAAATGATTTTAACAAAAATAATCATTTCATAAGAGTTGGAATGTTAAAAAACTGCATTTTTGTAATGCTATGAAAATCACTATAAAAAAATGGATCTATCTTTTTTTGTTATCTCTTATTTGGGGGAGTTCGTACATTTTGATTAAAAAGGGATTGGTAGGCCTCAGTCCCCTTCAATTGGGTTCGGTTCGGATTTTGATGACCACGATTATTTTAGGTATTTTTGGATGGAAAACGCTCAGAGCGATCCCTAGGGCCTCATGGCCATGGATTGCATTTACGGGTTTTTTTGGAACTTTTTTCCCCAGTTACCTTTTTGCATTTGCAGAAACCGTAATTGATAGTTCGGTAGCCGCAGTGCTTAACGGAATGACTCCACTTTTCACCATGATACTAGGGGTACTTGTTTTTGGCAGCTCCTTAAAGTGGGGGAAGGCCTTGGGAGTTTTAATCGGTTTTGGGGGAACTTTAATTTTAGTTTCCAATGAGTTTAGCATTCAAAACGGTTCTAACAGTTGGTATGCTTTACTCGTAGTTGGAGCCGCATTTTGTTATTCCATTAATGTCAATGTAATCAAGTATAAACTTGAAGAAGTCTCGGCTCTGGGGATTGCTTTAGGAAATTTTATATCCATTGTCATTCCCTCTTTTATTATTTTACTTTTTACAGGTTTTTCGTGGGAAGGGGTTCTTCAGGATACTCAAATTCAAACCGCTCTGGGCTATATTTTTGTCCTCGCCTTTTTTGGGACGGCAATCGCCAAAGTGATGTTTAATGAATTGGTTTCTATTTCTTCTCCTGTATTTTCTATATCCATTACCTATCTTCTCCCAATAGTGGCAATTGGTTGGGGGGTATTGGATGGTGAGAGTTTTAGTCCCATTCAGTGGATTGGCTGCGCATTTATTTTACTGGGAGTTTATTTGGTTACAGAAAAAAAGCGTCTCAAAAAATAGAGACGCTCTTTACTTTACTATTTATTTAAATACTGTCGGATCAATCGGTTGATTGAGTTCAATTTTGCTAGAAATAAAATCGATTTCCTGTGGCCCCATAGAAAAGGTTGATTTGTGGGGGAAAAAGATTCCGTTTACGGATTTATAATCACCGTATTTTACGGTAGATGTTTGAGACATTCCCATCATCTCTACGGTTTGTTTTACTTGAATTTTAAAGAAGGTTATCGCATCGTAGAAATTGGTTAGCTTTTCGGAAACTTTAATTTCAAAGGCATTGACACCTTCTACATCCGTAGTACCAACAAACTCGATACTTTCAGTGTCGTAATCTAATTCAGGAAATATGGTTGCATCTTTGATCATTTGCTCCAGTTGATCTCCCTCCATATTCATTCGTTGTCCTTGCATTTCCATGTAGGCATAGTCTTTATTGGTCACTTGTTTTTGCATAACATTACCCATCATTTTCATTTCCATACGGGCCTGTTTTTGATCGGTTTTTTGAGAATGAATATCCAAAGTCATACCTTGCATACTGGCTTGAGCTTTTTCTGAAAAAGTCTTAATCTCTGTAAGTTTTTTCTTTCCTCCAATGGCTTTGAGATAATTTTCAATAACCGTTTGAGCGGTTAAACCTTCAGGAATATCTGCCGAATAATCCGGTCTTACCGTCTCGTTTCCATATTTGTCATAATAGCGAACTTTTAAAGTTTTATTCTTAAATGAAATGTTTTCTAAGGGCTCTAAAATATCGCTTCCTTTACCAGTTACGATTATGCGAGCTTGATTGCTAAGAAAATACTCCTTGCTAACACGCAAAACATCTTCTTTAGTTACGGCATTGATGTTTTGCAAAAAGGTTTTATAAAAATCGGAGTCCAATTCCTGAGTTTTGATGTTGAGGGCAAAACGGGCAACCGTTTCGGGATCTTCTAATGAAATCACAAAGGTTCCGGCATATTTTGCCTTGACAAGCTCCAACTCTTCATCGCTTATGAGTTCTGATCCGATTCGATCGATCTCTTTTAACATTTCTACAACGGCACTATCGGTAACTGCGTTTCGGACACTGGTGGACGCCTTAAACTTGGCCTTAGTCATGTAAGAGTCGTTGAAACCAGAGTAAGCACCGTAGGTAAATCCTTTATCTTCTCTCAGATTCAAAAAGAGTCTTGCCTCTCCTCCGCCACCCAATATTTGATTGGCAATGAGTACAGCAAAATAATCTGGATTTTTTTTATCTAAAGAGGCTGTATTGGTGATTGCAATTTCAGATTGGACAGCATTGGACATTTCTACAAATGCAATTTCGGTTTGAGGAGTGTTTTGGGGTTCAGGAAAGGGTATTTTGGCAGTCGTTTTCGGTTTCCAAGATCCAAAATGCTTTTGGAGTTGTTTTTTAACCTCGTCTGGATTTATATCTCCAACCACCGCAATGTAAGTATTTTTGGGATTGAAGATATAGTCATAATAATGTTGAATATCCTCCAAACGTATAGCCTCTAAGGTTTCTTTACTAATAAACTCACCATAAGGGTGAGACTTGCCATAGGTCAAAAGATTTTCTACTCTTGATGCAGCCGTTTTTACATCTTTTTCTGAAGCTTCAATATTTTCTAGTGTCTTGTCTTTTTCTTTTTGGAATTCTTCTTCCAAAAAATTGGGATGTAGAGCTGCATCGGCGAGCATCTCTAAAACGCGAGGAAAATACCGAGTCAAGCAATATCCATATGCCCCGTCCGAACTAAAATAAAGACGGGTTCCCATAAAGTCAATTTCTTCTTCAAAATCATTTTTTGGAATCGATTGTGAACCTTTGCCCATCATAGAGGAGAGAAGAGATAAAGCACCGGCTTTTTTACCCTCAAAAATTAAGGGATTTTCAATAGTCATATTGACGGAAACCTTAGGCAATTTATGGTTTTCCACAATCAAAACGGTCATTCCATTTTCGAGTTGAAACTCCACAGGATCTTCCAGCTGAATAATAGGAGCAGGTCCGGATTTGGGTTGTTGGGTTCGGTCAACTTGGGCATTTACAAAATGACCCAATAAAATAGCGATACTGAGATATAAATAATTTTTCATCGTATTAGTTTTTGGATTCGGGTAAATAATTTAGTGTAAGTCGTTGATTGGGTTTTAGGTATTTATTGGCTACCTGTTTGATTTCCTCTCTTGAAATGGATCGATAGATATCAATTTCCGAATTGATTAAATCGGTGTTTTTAAAGATAGCGTAATATTCCGCAAGCGAGTTAGCAATTCCTTGAACAGATCCGTTATTAGTCACAAAATCGGACTCAAACTTATTGAGTAATTTTTCGTAGTCTTTTTCAGAAATCAACTCATTTTGAAGTTTTTCAATTTCGATATCAATTTCGTCTCGCAAGTCCGTAAGGGATACCTCTCCAATCGGCAATGACAAAATAACATAGACACCGTAGTCTTCTAAACTCATGTTGAATGCAGACACTTGAAGAGACATCTTTTTTTCATCTATGAGTCTTCGATACAGCTTTGAACTATTACCATCGCTTAAATAGGTGGATATCATATTTAAAATCCTTGATTCACGAGTGGTTTTTTTAGGTATTCGATAAGCAGTAAATAAGGCAGGGATTTGAATGTTGGGATCAAAAGCTTCTGCTTCTAGCGCTTCGGTTATGGGTTGATCTTTGGGGTAGTTCCTAACGATTTCTTCTCCCTTAGGAATTTCACTGAAATAATCAGAAATCATTTTTTTTGTTTTATCTACCTCAATATCTCCGGCAACAACTAAAACAGCATTGTTGGGATTGTAGAACTTCTTATTAAATTTTAAAAATTCATTCAGAGTAGCAGCATCTAAGTGTTCCATTTTACCAATGGGGATTCTGTGATAAGGATGATTTGTAAAAATATTTTTTCTGACGTTTGACATCCAATTTCCGTAGGGACTGTTGTCGTAACGCAAGCGTTTTTCTTCCTTTACTACTTCGTTTTGGGTTTCTACTCCTACTTCATCAATGACCGGATGCAGCATTCTCTCCGATTCAAGCCACAACCCCAATTCTAAATTATTGGACGGGAATACTTCGTAGTAGTAAGTGAAGTCATCGGTTGTATAGGCATTGTTTTGACCTCCATTAGAGGAAACGATTGAAAACCATTTCCCACGATCAATATTTTCGGTGCCTTCGAAGAGAAGATGTTCAAAAAAATGAGCAAAACCCGTTCGATCTGCCTGTTCATCTTTTGAGCCGACGTGGTACAAAACGGAGGTAACAACCACAGGAGCGTTATTATCTTGATGTAAAATGACATGGAGTCCGTTATCAAGATCATATTCTGTAAACTCCACTTCTTGTGCTAACAAAAAATGAAAACTAAAGAACAACAATAAAAAGCCGAAGGTAATTTTCATAATAGATTTTTTTTTTGGTTAATATATTTTGGAGAATCCGAGTTTGATTTGGTTTATCCAGTTTTTAAATTTAATACATTTGATGTTAAAAAAAAATTATAATCATGCGTACGTTCTATTTTCTCTTTTTTGTCGTTTTTTCAACTGCCTTATATAGCCAATCAAAATATCAAGATATTTTGAAAGGCATTGAAAGTAATCGAGCTCAATACAGTTCTATAGCTCAGGAAATCTGGTCACTAGCAGAAATGGGCTATCAAGAACAGCAAAGCAGTGCTTTGCTTCAAAAAACACTTCAAGAGGAAGGTTTTCAAATTAACTCTGGTGTGGCGGGTATGCCTACTGCTTTTGTAGCATCTTATGGATCAGGAAAACCGGTAATAGCCATTTTAGGAGAATACGATGCCTTACCGGGTTTATCCCAAAAAGCGGTTCCTTACAAGGCATCTAATGAGGGAGTTGCAGGTCATGCTTGTGGTCACCATTTATTTGGTACAGCATCGGCGGCGGCGGCGATTGCTCTCAAAAACTATTTGAAAGAGAGCAATCAATCGGGGACAATACAGTTTTTTGGTTGTCCGGCGGAGGAAGGGGGTTCGGGCAAAGTGTATATGACACGTGCTGGACTTTTTGATTCGGTGGATGTAGCCCTCCATTGGCATGCAGACAATAAAAATTCGGCGAGCATTCGTCCCGCTTTGGCGAATAAGTCAGCAAAATTTCGTTTTTATGGAGTTTCGGCTCATGCGGCAGGGGCTCCTGAAAAGGGGCGTTCTGCTCTAGATGGCGTTGAAGCAATGAATCATATGGTGAATATGCTTAGAGAGCATACTACCGAAAGTACCCGTATCCATTATGTTATAACCCAAGGGGGTAATGCTCCCAATGTAGTTCCTGATTTTGCAGAGGTGTATTATTATGCTAGACATTTAACCCGTAGTGAAGTAGTCAATGTATTCGATCGTATTGTAGATGCTGCCAAAGGAGCCGCTCTAGGAACCGGAACGAAAATGGAATACGAAATGATTGGAGGAACTCATGAGTTATTGTTTAATGAAACTTTACAAAGAAGAGTTCATAAAAATTTAGAAACTATTGGAGGGTATTCCTATAGCGAGGAAGAAAGAGCCTTTGCAGAAAAAATTTCAGAGAGTTTGGGAACTTCTTTAAACAACCAATATGTAGAAGGGGTTGCCCCTTATGCTACCGGAGGAAAAGCAGGGGGATCTACGGATGTAGGGGATGTTAGTTTTGCTGTCCCAACGGTAGGGTTTCGAGCGGCTACTTGGATACCTGGAACTCCTGCTCACAGTTGGCAAGCAGTCGCTGCTGGGGGGACTACTATTGGAGCTAAGGGAATGATGGTTGCCGCCAAAACTTTAGCACTTACTGGAATGCAGCTATTGGATGATCCAAAAATCATTGAAGCGGCTACAAAAGAATTCAAAACCAAGCGAGGCGTTAGTTTTCAGTATATTCCCATGTTGGGCGACCGTAAACCCGCACTCAATTACAGAAATTAATAAATCCAAATTATGAAACGTATTTTACTAGTTGTCTTTTTATCTCTGGGTCATTTGATAAATGCTCAAGTTTACACTTTTAAAAGCCAAAAAAACGGGAAAGAGATTACCCATCGAATATTGATGGATGCCACCTACATGGTTGAAACCCAGTTTGTCGCCAGTCCTCCTGAATTTATTTTGACAAGAGGCGGTTTTTACACCTCTCAAGGAGAAACATTTACTATTGAACTAGAATTCAATTCCGATCACTCAAAAAATCCAACAACCCAATTCCAATTGACTCAAAGCATGGATTGGAAGAAGATTTCCAGAGATGCAATAGATTTGAATGGTAAATGGTTGATGGCTGGAAGAGTCACTGATGAAGGGGAACGCAGACGGGATACCACTCGACCCAGAAAAACCATGAAATTTTTGTTGGACGGATTTTTCCAATGGATCGCTTTTAATACGGAAACAATGCAGTTTTTTGGTTCTGGAGGAGGATATTATTCCGCTGAGGAAGGCATCTATACCGAACACATAGAATACTTTTCTCGAAATAACCAAAGCGTAGGAAGAGTACTCCCGTTCAACTACCGTTTAAATGGAGCAGATTGGCATCATGAGGGTTTTAGCAGTAAAGGAGATCCCATGCATGAAATTTGGTCGTTCAGAAAACAATAAAAAGAAGACTCTTTTAAATCAAAACCACAGTATGATCGATTTAAACTCTCTTATCAATTTACTTAACCTAGAACAAAAAGACACTCACCATTTTGTGGGTCAAAACTATAAGACTGCTTGGAAGCGAGTTTTTGGTGGACAGGTATTGGGGCAATCGCTCCATGCGGCCTACCAAACGGTTCCCAAAGATCGAAAAGTCCATTCCATGCATGGCTATTTTATTTTAGGAGGGGATATTGACATACCGATTGATTATCATGTAGATGCCATCCGAGATGGAAGGAGTTTTACGACTCGAAGAGTAGTTGCTTTCCAAGAAGGGAAGGCCATTTTTAATATGGCGGCCTCTTTTCACTTAGATGAAGAAGGGGTGGATCATCAGATTACCATGCCCAATGTATTGACTCCGGATTTATTACTTACGGATATTCAACAGGCTTCTTCCCTACAAGATGAAGATCCCATACGCTACCAACGTTTGATGATTTCTCATCCTCAAGTTTTTGAGTTTCGACCGGTTGGAAAAGCCATTTACCTCCAAAATCACAACAGTCCCCCTTTGTCTCATATTTGGTTTAAAACCAAAGAAAAAATCAAAGCAAATATTCCTCTACAGCACCAATTATTGGCGTTTGCTTCGGATTACAGCTTGCTTCTTTCGGCTACACTACCTCATCGAAAAGAATTGGACCACGATCGCATGTATTACGCCAGTTTGGATCATGCACTTTGGTTTCATAGAGATTTTGTTATTGATGATTGGTTATTGTATGCAATTGAAAGCCCCAGTGCATCCAATGCACGTGGATATGCTCGTGGAAGTATTTTTGATCAAAGTGGACGAATGATAGCATCGGTCTCACAAGAGGGTCTGATGCGAAAATTTAAAATATAAAATAAGAATTGTCTATTGTTTTGGGTTGAGTAGAATTCATTTCATTTGTAAATTTGAAAAAAATTAAGTTTATGAGATTTAGATTATATTCCCTTTTGATTCTTTTTTCCTTGATGAGTAAGATGCATGCTCAAGAATACGAAAAGATCAATGGAGTTTGGAATGCACTTTTTTTGGATTATGCTCTATCCGATAAATTTTCGTTGCGTAATGAATTTCACCTCAGAACGGTCTCCTACCTTGAGGTACTCAATCAACAAATGATACGACCATCTATAACTTACACGACTCCTAAAAAAGTTAAATGGAGTGGAGGGTATAGTTTTTTTCGAAATTTTGATCGTAATATAGACGCTGTTCCCAGAGTTCGAATTGAACACAATTTATGGTCTCAGATTCTTTATAAATTACCTCTTACAAAAGGATCAATCAGTACCTGGCTCCGACTGGAACATCGTTTTCAGGAGGTCTTACCCCTGCAAATTAATTCCAAGAGTTTTGACTTTTCCAGTCGACTGCGTTTTCGGGTTACGTATGAACGATTGCTGTCAAAACCGGAAGCAAAAACACCTGCCCATTTAGTTTTTTATGACGAGATTTTTACGCTTTTAAATCCGCAAGGTATACCCTATAAATTCAATCAAAATTGGACTTTTTTCGGCATGAAATTAAAATTCAATGAAAAAATGACGTTGATTTCTGGTTTTCAAAAAAATACGATTGCCCAATCCGGTGGTAATTTTTTAAAAAATAGACTTTGGAACACCCTACTATTTTATAAACTTTAATTTGTTGGATGGGTTCTCAATTGGAAAACGATGGTTTCTAGCGAATAAATTTGTAGCTTCATACCATAAATAGTATTTATGATTCAAAATTGTTTATTACTTTTCTTAGGATGGATTCTTTTGTTAAATCCTATTCACGTTTCAGCTCAATCTTTTTTTAAGCCCCCTCCGGGTGCTCATTGGGTCAGTACTGACTTACATATTCACACGGTTTTTTCAGATGGATCCGTCTGGCCCAGTATTCGAGTGGAAGAAGCCCGAAGAGAAGGCTTGGATTTAATTTCGATGACAGAGCATTTGGAATATCAACCCCATGCAGAAGACATTCCTCACCCGGATCGCAACCGATCTTTTGCTATTGCCAATGGGATGATCGGTGTTGACGAAAAGTTGCAGGTGATCAATGGTTCCGAAATAACGAGAGATATGCCGCCAGGACATATCAATGCGGTTTTTATTAAAGATGCGAATATGCTTTTACACAGTGATTCTCTTTCCGGAATCAAGACAGCAAACCAACAAGGGGCATTTGTATTTTGGAATCACCCCAATTGGGATGCCCACCGTAAGGATGGAATTGCCCGTTTGGATGAATTTCATACATATTTGATCGAAAATAAATTGTTGCATGGTTTGGAGGTAGTCAATGAAAGGACTTATTCTGAAGAGGCTTTACAGATTGCATTGGACAATGAGCTTACCATATTGGGAACTTCAGACATTCACGGTTTAACCGATTGGCTTTTTGAAATACCTCTGGGAGGCCATCGACCGATGACCTTTGTTCTTTCTGAATCGAAAAGCCCGGAAGCGCTTAAAAAAGCACTTTTTGAAGGAAAAACAGTAGTGTGGTTTAAAAATCTACTTATTGGTAAGGAGATCTATATGAAAAAAATGATTCGAGAAAATTTGACATTTGAATCAGCGAACTATCTTGAGGATAAAACGATTCTTCAACTCAAATTGACCAACCACAGTGCTACGGATTTTCAGTTAGAATACATTGGAGATTATAGTTTTCACCAGCATTCTTCAGTGATTACAATTCCTGCACGCTCGTCAGTTGAATTAATGGTTAAAACAAAGAACTTAAAAAGCAAAGTTACTTTGCCTTTTCGAATTTTAAATACCATTATTAAGCCTAAAACCCACCTTGAAATGGATTTTCATTTAAACTTGTAATAGGATAAAATACTTCGTATGATTAAAGATAGTAATTGGCGTCCACTTCCTGAGAACCTAACCATCGCTCAAAGTAAAATTGAGGGTTTGGGTCTTTTTGCCACTCAGGACATACCCGAAGGTACTGACCTTGGGATTACTCATATATCCGATTCACGTTTCCAGGATGGTTATATACGACTTCCTTTAGGTGCTTTTATTAATCACCATGAAATACCCAATTGCCAAGCTGTTTTTGCAGAAGAGGATTTTACTTTGGGTGTGCTCAAACATATTCGAATTATAACAAACAAAAAAATTTTGATAGGGGAAGAGGTAACGGTAAAGTACGTGATCAACAAGTTGGATGATCCCAATTGGGAAGAAGAATACGAGATTACCCAATAAAGAAAAAGAGGATCTTATTTAAAGTGTCTTTCCAATAGAAGCCAGTATATAAAACCGGAGAAATAATAAATGGATTTGAAATAGTGCATTTTTTTTATTTCAAAAATACAATCTAAAATCAATTGGAAAGATTAAAGAATTGTTATTAAATCGGGGTGTTCTGGTTAATAATGAGTGTATTGTTTTAGGTTACTATTGGTTTAGTTTGATCGAAATTCAGATAATCTTTGGATGTGGTTAGCGTTTTAAGTCTTTGGACTAAATGCCATATATCTTCAAACGAAGTGTAAAGGGGTGTAAAACCAAACCGAATGTAATTGGGGGGTCTAAAGTCAGGGATCATTTTGGGGTGTGTAGGACTTCCGGCTAGAAGGGTTTGACAAACTTGCCAAGAAGCAGGATGAGAAAGTGTAACATGAGATCCTCGGTGAGTTGGGTTCGTGGGACTCTCGAGCTCGAATCCAAGTGGAATTAAATGGGTTTCAAATAAACGGATAAAACTTTCGGATAGTTGAATACTTTTGGAATGGATGGCTTTTATTCCGGCTTCTAAAGTTAGGTCAATACCCGCTTCCATGGCTTGCATGGATAGTACGGCAGGAGTTCCGGCTGCGAATCGATTGATATCGTTTGCCGGTTTGTATTCGGTATTGAAATCAAAGGGTTTTTGATGTCCAAACCACCCTTGAATGGGGTTGTTCAATTTGGAGTGCAAGGCTTTTTGGATAAAAAGAAAAGCGGGTGCTCCGGGTCCGCCGTTCATGTATTTGTAAGTACAACCCAAAGCGACTCGGGTCTGAGTGGCTTTTAAATCAATGGAGACCGCTCCCACCGCATGACTGAGATCCCAGACGATAATACTTTGATGATCTTTTGCCCATTGATTCAGCATGTTCATAGGATATAGGAATGCACTTTTATAGCTAACCAAGCTTAGACAAACGATTCCGGGATTTTCTTTAATGGTCAGTTTCAGTTGGTTAAGATCGGCTTCAATTTCGTTTTTATAATCCACTTGGATGCGTTGCGTTTTTTTAAAAGAACGAGCCAGTCCATCAAGGATATATAAATCGGTTGGAAAGTTAAGTGAGTCGGAAATGAGGTTTGGGCCAAACTCTCTACTTTCTAATAGGGCGTGAATTACTTCATACAGCCTTACGGAAGTGGACTCTCCAATACTAATTTCGTTTTTATAGGTATTCAGTAGCTGACTGTATTTGGAACTCAAGCGGTCAGGGAGTTCCAACCAATGGGTATTCCAACTGCGAATCAGTCCTTTACCCCACTCTTTTTGTATGCTTGAAATCAATTGATTTTGTGCAGAGAGGGGCATTTTACCTAAGGAATTACCGTCAAAATAGAGTTCGTTATCCGGATGGAAAAAACGATTTTTAAATTGGGATAGTGAATCGTTTTGATCTAAGGCTTTGGCTGTTTCGAGACTATTCATGCACTTGGTTTAAGAAAAAAGGAAGAATTTCCTCAACCCATCGGGCATACTGTTCTCCACTGGGATGAAGACCGTCGGAAGCGATCCATTGCGGATGTTCATCAACTTGTCTGGAAAGCAAGGTAACATCAATGGCTTCCACTTCCTCAATGGCGCAGATCTCATACAAGGCTTGATTGTAATTGTCAATTTCGGTAGCGATTTGTTCCCGGTCTCTTCCTTGGGCAAAAGGCATTGCTCCCCAATCAGGTATAGAAACGACAAAAACTCGATCTCTTCGATTACCACTAAACGATATAGCATTTAACAACAGAGCATGAAATTCTTCTTTAAAGTCTTCTACATTTCTTCCTCGGTATTGATTGTTGACTCCAATTAATAAGGACACATAGTCATAGGGAAAATTTAAAATGGATGCGTCAATACCCGCTTGGAGCTCGTCGGTTGTCCATCCTGTTTTGGCGATAATTTGAGGGGAATCCAGATCGATATTTTTTTTGTTTAAGGCGTTGACCAATTGAATCGGCCAGCGTTCACTCACCGCTACACTTTCTCCAATTGTGTAGCTATCTCCAAGTGCTAAGTATGTTTTTTTTGGAATTTCGGGTTGACATGCATTGAGGCTTAAAAACAAGATTATGAGTCCGGTATATGTATGTTTTGTCATTTTTTTATTTGGTGTTTATCAGTTTTAATCAACCGACAAATAAAGGTATTAAATTTTTAAATGAGTCGAGATCAAAAACAATTCAACTCTAAAATTTAAAACAAATTGGATTAGAAAGTTTTGAAAATCGAAAAGTAGATGTATATTAGGATTTATTGTTTCGTCTTATGCACTATATCTTTATTTTCTTATTATTTATTTCGATTTCAACAGCTCAAATCAATTATAAAACCATCCAATTGCCAAAAACGATTGAAGAAACATCGGGATTGGAATATTTTGGTGATTATTTGCTAACTCATAACGATTCGGGAGACAAACCCACCCTTTATGTATTTTCGGATACAGGAAAAATGGTTCAAGCCATTCGAATTTATGGAATCAAAAATAAAGATTGGGAAGACATCACTTCGGATTCGGATCATTACTATGTCTCCGATACTGGGAACAATGTGGGGACACGTGAAAATTTGACGGTTTATATTTTGAGTAAAGAACTGATTCCTCAAGGTAAAATTAAGATTAAATACGAAGCACAAACTACTTTTTCGAGAGACCCTAGAACTCCATACGATGCGGAAGCGATTGCTTCTGTGGGAGACCAATTGGTTTTATTTTCTAAAAATAGAAAGACCTTTCAATCTCAGATTTACCGTTTTCCTAAAACGGAAGGAACCTACAATTTGACACCCGAAGCGGTTTTAGAAACGGAATCCTTGATCACAGCAGCAGATTATAATGAAGCTCACGATTTGGTGGCATTGACCGGCTATACCTATAAAGGAGAACAGTTCTTTTATACTTTAACTGATTTTGTCAAAAATGGAATGGATCAAATCCAATTAAAAAAATACCTGATCCCAATCGGAAAGGCTCAGGTTGAAGCCGTTAAGATTATTGATGACCGAACCTTTTGGGTTTCTTCCGAAAGTGAACAAGACGGGATTCCCAAGTTGTATCAATTGGAGTTGGAGCCATAGTTTGGCGTTTAAAATCAGGCGCATTAATTTTCTATTCAAGAAATACCTCTATCGGTTCAGGGAGAAATATTTAGTGTGTCTTATTTATTTACTGTCCTTTGGAATAAACAAACAGGTCCTTCTTGATAGTGTTTGGGTAAACCGTTAATACAATCAAGCTTTCGACTCCCTAGAAATTCAAAACCTTGATTTTGATAGTGTTTTATAAGACCTTGGTTTAAACCCACGGTGTCCATTCGCACGTAATCTAAGGATTTATTAATACAGTAACGGTCTGCCCAATCAACGATCTTTTTTACAAGTTGTTGCCCACGAAAATCCGGATGTGTTGCGATTCTATGGATGTAGAGAGCCGAATCTTTATTTTGGGTACCCCAAATGGATTCGTCTGATAAAGTAGTTGCCCAAATACAAGCGATCTTACCGTCAATCAATAGTTTCCATTGACGCATTTCTTCGATTTCTGAGAAGATGAGATCTCGAGAAAACTCCGGCCATGCTACTTGATTTTTTGACTTCATGTATTCGGTAGCGATCCCATACAACTCAACAATCGTCAGCAGATCTTTTAGCGTACTGTTTTTAATATCCATATTTTTAAAATAAATGATTTTATTTGTAGGATCTCAAACCTTCGATAAATACTCAACAGCTTTGTTGGTCAATTTATATTCAGCCATTCAGTGCTTTTTCGCTTGAGAGATTTTAGATGCCTTTTTGGGTCAAAATCGTGCGAGATTCCCCTGTCGATTCCTTCTTGTATTGCGTTTTTTAATACAATCACTTTTATTTTTCTTCTAAGAATCGAAGTCCAACACGTATGACTTTACTAACGTTTTTAAACCTTCATTCACGTATTCGGTTTTGAACGAATTGATCAAAATAATTTCCGAACGCGATTGATGTGTTTTTATTGATTAGACATAAATTTAATCAAATAAACCAAAAATGGGTATTTATAACGAAAATTCCCTCAAATTGTACTCAATTGCGGTCTAGTATATAAAGCGTAGCATCCCGAAGGGTGCTATGATTTTATATATATTGTTATAGCCAGTTATTATTTGTTTTGTTCGCCAAGTTTTTCAATTTTCGTTAACCACTTTTGGCGAAATTCATCTTTTGAAAGTCGTAATGGCCCAATTGATGTTATTTTCACAGATTTTACTCCGATAAAATTCATTGTCAACTTTTTCATTGCACTATGAGACGGACTTTTGTTTATTAGCCTGTAATACAAAGTCGGTTGGTCCATTGTACAAATTAAACGAGACGTCTTTCCAGTAAAGTATTTATCCCACCAGACAGAGCCTTCTCGTTTTTTAAATGCGAATCCAGGTAGTAAAACCCTATCCAAGAATCCTTTCATAATTGCAGGCACGGAACCCCACCAAACAGGATAAATCCAAACAATATGGTCTGCCCATTTCAATTTTTCTTGAGCTTCCAATAAATCAGGTTCAAGTTCTGTTCGCTTTCTATATCCAAATTGAAGATTGGGGTTAAAATTCAATTCCCGAACCCTGATTTCTTTTATTTCAGCTTTCGATTTCTCTGCCCCTTTTTTGTATGCCTCAGAGAGTTCATAATTAAAACTTTCCTTATCGGGATGTCCATTTATTATAAGGATTTTATTATTCATATTATGTTTTGTCTTATTGGCTACAACGACATTCGTGTATGGCAAGTGAGAAGCAGTCTCACCGGGAGCCATCATTGCGTCTCATACGCTATACACTTATGTTGTCAGTACGTTCCAAGGCACGTTTTAATTAATTTTATAGGCACTCCATGTCCTTGTCCATGAGCGCAATGTACCAACGGTTTGTGTATGAGTAGTAGCGGGTTTCTACTCACTAACTTTTCAGTATTGCACTGACCTTTGTTTTTATCTTTATTTTTTTGCTTTAGCACATAAACCGCTATTACTTATACACCGTGTTATATGGCGTTATTCTTCTTAAAGAATTCTTTTCAATGTATTTTCTTTCTTTAAAATCAAATGTTTTATAAAACCTACAACGTGCATTACTAACAATATCATCATAATAGTTGCCATAATTCCGTGTGGTTTTAAAGGAGGAATTTCACTATGTGGTTTAATAAAATCCATAACACCTGTTTTTAGTGCTTCACCATAACCACCTAAAATCATTGTTGCAAGACCTGAAAATGCTATACCAAAAAGTAAGAAATAAAAAATGTTATGTACCCATACGGCTAATTTATCATTGAATTTTGAGCCTGTCTTTAAATCTGCCGGTCTTTCGTGTTTGAAAAAGGAAATTGTTCTAATGATTGTTAGGATTAAAACCAAAATCCCCAAAACAGCATGAATTTTTACCAATTCCATTTTTTCTGATACTTCAAGTCCTTCCATATATTTTCCCATTGGGAAAAGTGTTAAAATAAGTAAGGCAGTAATTCCGTGTGTTACTCTTGTGGTTTTGCTGAATTTCTTTGTTAAATCATTTTCTGTCATATTATTTTTGTTTTACTGTTAACTTTTTTTGTTCTTTAATTTTATATGCGCTCTGTTCTAATGCCGTTGGTCAGTAATTAGTTAAAAGGGAGCACGAAGTGCGTTTTAACGTGCCGAAGGCAATTACTGACCAACGTTTGGTATATGAAGCGTAGCCTGCCGTTAGGCGGCTATGATTTCATATACAGTGTTAGCCACTGGCTTTTTTACATTTTTTTATAAACTCCATTTGGAATCAGTCTCAATATTCTAGCAATAATCCACCATCTTTTCGTAACGTATCCAATCCCTTTTTTCTTTCTTATGATTCTAAAAATCTGTTGGGCAGCTTTTTTCTTTGTTGCGACCCAAAATTGACCTTCTCCTTTTGCCATATCTGTGTTTACAAAACCTGGTCTTATATCTGACACATAAATTGTTTTTTTTGTTTTCGTTGCTTTTTGTCTCAACCCTTCCAAATAGTTGATTTGATATGCTTTTGAAGCATTATATGCTGGTGCAACTCTACTACCTCGAATTCCTGCCACCGAACTTATAGCAACCAAATGTCCTTTCTCTTGTTTTTTGAAATAATTAAAAGCCCAATCGACAATTTCGGTAAATGCATTAACATTCAATAAGTTTGTTTTATTCTCAATTTCAAAATTCAAATCTTCGTTTAAATCTCCCGTTCCTGAACTTAAAACAAGAAGGTCAAGACCTCCAAGTTGGTCGGTCAATTCCGCTAATTTTTTTGAATTATTTTCGGTTGTGCAGTCAAATGAACTTATATTATAATTATTTGGATTACTTTTTTGTAATTTTTCTAATTCATTTTTTCGTCTTCCTGTAATTCCAACTTTATATCCATTTTCAGCAAGAATTTTAGCAAGTTCATTCCCAATTCCTGAAGTTGCTCCTACTATAATTGCTTTTTTCATTTTGTGTTTCTCGCTTGTGGCTAACTACTGTATATCAGAACCGGTTCCGATATTTCGCTTTTATATTTTTATTTATTTTTAATATGCTGATAATCAACATTTTTATTTTTTAAAATTCGATCATTAGGACTTTTAATTCGTTTTAACATTCGTTGAGACACTTGGGTAGATTGTTGGGTATTTTTGTAGAGCTATGTCCTAATAATTCCTGTATAAAACGGATATCGGTACGTTGATTCGGCAAGTGTATTGCAGAGTGAGAATTCGCGATGGAAACGGTTTGTTGCCTGTAAAAATGGGATAGGAATTGTAGGTTTTTCATAGAGGTTTGGTACATAATGAGATTCTTAGACTGGTTAAAGTACAAAAAACTTTATTAAAGGAAAAGTATAAAAATTTTCAATCGGTCATTTAGTAAAAGCGTTAGTTTCCATTCTTAAGGGTAGGTTAGCCAGTCATTTTTAGGGTTAAAAACATATTGATAAAAGAACAAAGAATGGAGGTCTCGACAAATTTTATTACATTCCATACTTGAAAACATATTTAACTAAAATCTTATGAAAAGAGTCCTTCCGATATTGGTTGTACTTCTATTGAGTAGCAGTCTTACTTTTAGTCAAAGAAAGAAAAAAAATCAAAAAGATATACCCGCTTGGTCAGCGGAATTTAAATCCTTAAAATGGCGGAATATTGGTCCTTTTCGCGGGGGGAGAAGTGTTACTTCAGCTGGGGTTGTAACCGATCCCTCTACCTTTTATATGGGTACAACGGGTGGGGGTATCTGGAAAACAGAAGACCAGGGTATTTCATGGAAAAACATATCGGACGGTCAATTGGCAACTGGAACGGTAGGGGCTCTTGCTGTTTCCGAAAGTGATCCCAATGTAGTACTTGCGGGTATGGGTGAACACGCAGCTAGAGGGGTGATGACCTCCATGGGAGATGGAGTCTATAAGTCCGAAGATGCTGGGATTACATGGAAGCACATCGGATTGGATGCTTCTCGGCACATTGCCAATATTGAAATCCATCCCTCTCAACCCGACATCATCTATGTTGCGGTTCAAGGTGCTCAATACGGTCCGAGTAAAGAACGGGGAATCTACAAAACCACCGATGGAGGTAAAAGTTGGAAAAAAGTATTGTATGTTGGGGAAACGGTAGGAGCTGCTTCTTTAAGTATGGACAAAAACAACCCCCGAATTTTGTATGCAGCCATGTGGGATCATTTACGGACTCCATGGCAAATGCGTTCGGGTGGTCCCGGCTCAGGGATTTACAAGTCCACTGATGGCGGTGAACATTGGAAACGATTGGATAAAGGATTGCCCAAAGTCATGGGAAAAGCCGGAATTTCGGTATCAAGGGCCAATTCCAATTTGGTGTATGTTAATTTGGAAGCCGGAATTGACGAATCAGGCGTGTATCGTTCAGACAACGGAGGAACCAGTTGGAAATTGGTTAACAAAGACCGAATTACTGTTGCCCGTTCTTGGTATTATATGGAGGTTTTTGCCGATCCACAAAATGAAAACATAGTTTACGTTCTCAATGCTCCTGTTTTAAAATCCATTGATAAAGGAAAGACCTTTACGACCCTTCCCACACCTCACGGAGACAATCACCATCTTTGGATTCATCCAGACAACAATCAAATTATGATCAATTCCAATGACGGCGGTGCCAATGTGTCAACAAATGGAGGGAAAAGTTGGAGTACTCAGCAAAATCAGCCCACGGCACAATTTTACCGAGTGATTGCAGATCAGCAAGTGCCCTATCATGTGTACGGAGGGCAACAAGATAATTCTGCCATTGGTATCAAAAGTCGAGACAACGATCGAGGGATTGATTGGAAAGATTGGTATTCGGTAGCGGGTTGTGAAAGTGCCTTTTTAGCCTTTGATCCTAAAAATCCGGAGTGGGTTTTTGGTGGATGTTATCAAGGAATTATCGAACGTTGGCAACGTTCTACCCAATCCGGCAAAGCCATTAAGGAATATCCTGAACTTGCTTTAGGAAATGCACCCAAAGATTTTAAATATCGATTCAATTGGAATGCACCCATCATTAGTGCGCCCTCGGATCCTACCACCATCTATCACGCCGGAAATGTAGTGTTTAAAACCACCGATGCAGGGATCCATTGGACGGTAATCAGTCCGGATTTGACCCGCAATAATAAAAGCCAACAAGTAGCCGGTGGAGTCCCCTTTACCAACGAGGCAGCAGGAGGTGAAAATTACAATACCTTGATGAGCTTGTCAGCGTCCACCTTGGACCCACAAGAACTTTGGACAGGAAGCGACGACGGTTTGATTCATAGAACCCGTGACGGGGGAGCCAACTGGGAAAATGTAACCCCCAAAGGATTGGAAGAAGGAATTGTCAATAGTATTTAAGTATCTCACCACCAGCCAGGTAAAGCCTATGCGGTGGTAATGCGCTATAAGTTTATGGATTTAAAACCCTATATCTATAAAACCGATGATTATGGAGCCAGTTGGAAATCCATTTCGGAGGGAATTCAGGGTGCTCATAATTTTGCAAGAGTGGTGAGAGAGGATAAAAAAGTCCCGGGTCTCCTTTATGCAGGTACCGAAACAGGTTTGTATGTCTCTCAAGACGATGGAGAAAGCTGGCATTCCATGCAAACCAATCTACCCATAGTCCCCATCAACGATCTTTACATTCAAGACAATGACTTAATTGCTGCTACTGCCGGACGGTCGTTTTGGATTTTGGATGATCTGAGTTCTTTACAAGAGTACAGTCAAGTAGAGGGGATGCATCTGGTAACTCCCAAAAAAGCCTATCGATTGTTTTCGGGCAAAACTCCCAAAAAGAGCAATCAAGGTACAAATCCGTTTAGTGGAGTCGTGATCGATTATTTTTTACCTAAAAAAGTAGATTCATTAACCCTTAGATTGGAGATTTTGGAGGGCGATACCGTAATTCGATCCTATACTTCTGAAAAACCGGCTGAGACTAAAACCTGGCCGGGAGGACCTTCACCGGAACGCGTTTTAACAACTCACAAAGGACACAACCGAACCCATTGGGATTTCAGACGCAAATCCATTATAGGAATTGATGAAGTTTTTGTTTACGGAAGTTATGCAGGAAGTGCGGTAGGCCCCGGCGAATTTTCGGCACGTTTGAGTTACGGAAGCGATCAAATGGAAGTTCCCATTCGCATTCTACCCAATCCTAATATTGAGACCACTGCTGCTGATTTTGAAGAACAACAAAAACTTCTGGTACAAATTGATGGAGTACTTACCGATATTCATAAAAATGTGGTTCGAATGCGAAGTGTTCAATCGCAACTTCAACATTATGCCAAGGTCTTACAAGGACGATCGCAATACAAAACCCTTTTGGAAAAAGCCAATGAAATTGAAATACTCCTAAATGCATGGGAATCTGATTTGATCCAGTCGGATCAAAAGACCTTTCAGGATGTCATCAATTTTAATAATAAATTAAATGCAGAATGGATGAATCTAAAAAGCTACGTAGATGCTGAAGATCCCAAGGTGACCCAAGGTGCCCGTGACCGTTTCGCCGATTTGATGGAAGCGTGGAAGCAATCCAAGGAACAGTTGGAAGCACTAATCGCCAAAGACTTTAAAGAATTTGAAGATGCATTTCAAGCTGCTAAAGTACCCGCATTGGTAATCCCGGATTAACGCTCAATAAAGAAAAGGCTTAGAGCCCGATTAAATATTGAAATTTTAAAAACAATTGGGTTTGATCAACCCGAAAGGGGGAATAAAACTCATCGTTGAAATCATCCAGTGAATTTTGATTGCCTCCAATATAAAAGACGGTGGACGGGTTGGGGTTCCATTGAAGTAAGGGCTGAACAAAGAATCGTTCGCTAAACGAATTGTATTCGGAAACCAATCGGATATTCAAAAAGTTGTTGAACTGATAACGCACCGAAAATCGACTAATGGCACCATTAAAATAATCAGTTCCGGTTTCCAAGCTTCGCAATCGAGCATAACGGACAGAAGGAGAGAGGTTGAGTTTGTCTCCCAATTGAAAGCCCGGCATTACAAAAAAAGTGAACTCTTTTCCCACATCAGGAATGTCTTCGTTATAAGCAAGGTCTTTACCAAAAGTCATACGGGTCATTAACGAAAAGGACTCTGAAGGACTACTTCGGATAACCAGTTCGCTTTTTCCAACATTTTTATAGTCTCTATCTAAATAGTTTTTGAAAAGATCCCAATCGTAAGTATAATTGATCTCTGTATTTAAAAAGGTTTTTAGACGGATAATGCCATCGATACTAATGGCTTTCAAATTGTTTTGAAAGGTATAGTTCATGTCGGCTTTGGTACCGATACTAAAAAATTGGAGTCCTTTTTTATTTAAAAAGTTTTGATACTCATGAAAAAAAGTACCCCAACGACGATTGTTTTTTACCACAAAACCCACATTGGCTTGGTACTCGGGAGAGATGTTGCGAAAATACAAATAGGATTTCCAGTGCTCTGTATTGCGATACAATTGAACGTACAAAGCACTTCCATTAAAGCGTTCTTGATCGAGTGCTACGTTTCGATTTCCTATTCGATCGTCACTATCGATCCAGTTAGCAAGGGGTTCTTTGTTAAAGTTGCCCATCAACTCGTAAGTCAATCGCCAATTTTTTGAAAATAAAAACCATCCATCTGTCCCAATCAGGTTACCATATCCACCATCACTATAGTATCGGTTGGTAGTAACCAATCCCAAGCGAGTGTTTTTATTGACCAGACGTTGGTATCGAAAGACATTTACGTAGGATTGTCCCCCTTCTCCAAAATAAGAGCGATCCTCTCCAGCAATTTGATAAGGAGAATTTTGATCTACCGCCGTAAGAAAGTAAATACGAGATTTTTTAGCCTGACTTAAAAGTTTAGTAGAAATTAAAGGATTGTTGATTGATCGTGAATAGAAGGCACCGTCGGTAAACTGAACAATATCAGTACCCCGATTAAAGAAAGGTCTTCGTTCGGGATATTCCAGTGCATAGGAAGAGTTGACGTCAATCTGGGTAACATCTGCCTCTACTTGAGAAAAATCGGGATTTAGGGTAACTTCCAACACACTGTTTTTGTTGAGGTCTAAATTTAAACCTAGACCGGCATTGGGTTTGAATTTATCGTAGTCAATAGCACTTTTTTTTGAAGCCCGTTGACCCGATAAACTTCCTGCAACATAAGGCAATAGCTCGGTTCTTTTTTCGATGGTAATGTTCTTTAAAATCAGTTGGTCCGTAGTTTGGCAGACCTCACAAGGATTGTCTCGATCAAAGGGTTGACTACGAACTTCAATCTCATTTC
This sequence comes from Flavobacteriaceae bacterium, assembly GCA_038108035.1. Classification (GTDB taxonomy): domain Bacteria; phylum Bacteroidota; class Bacteroidia; order Flavobacteriales; family Flavobacteriaceae; genus MS024-2A. The sequence continues at coordinate 6,453 of JAYNHN010000005.1, read as the reverse complement.
CATTGACATAATACTTTCGAAACAAATTAAAATGCCAGCGTTGATCTTTACCGTTAGGAAACGGTATAGAAGAAAAGGGAATTTTATATTCGACATGATATCCATCTTCCACGATGGTGCCCGCAGACTGATAGTCTACATTAAAACTACTGTCGTATCGGTCTTCATCAGTCAGGGCATTAATAGCACGGGCATCAAATTGACTCCCAAAGGGATTGCAAAGCATTAAATAATTATTTCTACCATCTGCATAAGTGTCCAATCTCAGATTAACAAAATCATCATTAAAAAACCCAAAATCATCTCTTGATCGAACGGACGCACGTACATTTTTAGGATCGTCGTAAGCATAAATAGCGACAAACAAATGGGTATTTGAATAAGTGATATAGCCAACGGTCTTTTTTTGAGCAGGAGAATTATTTCCGGGATTCACTTCAAAATCTATGGGAACCAGAGTGGCGTTATCCCATTCTCCAGGGCTAATCATACCATCAATTTCAATTTGACTTTCTTTAATTTTTATTGGGGTAAATGAATTTTGAGAATAAAGAAAACATCCACTCCATAGCAACAGAGTTAGGAATACTTTTTGTAAAATTTTCAATTGAATATTTTTTGTTTTTTTTCAAATATAAAGAAGCAAAGGTATTAAATGAATATTTGTTGCTGTTCATTGAGAAAGTGAACGCAACTTTTTGTAAACTAGTGGTCTATTTTGAAGTCATGAATGATCAAGAGTACAATATCATTGGAAGTGTCGAGTGGTGTAGTTTTGAAACATTAAAAATTCCAGCCATTAAGGCTCGAATTGATTCAGGAGCAAAAACTTCTTCCATTCAAGCTAAAAATATCAAAGCCTTTAAAAAAGGAAAAGAGTCATGGGTATCTTTTCAAATCAATCCGATTCAGGATAATTTGAGTATAGCTGTAAATTGTGAATCACAAATTATTGACACAAGAATAATTAGAAGTTCGAGCGGGATAGCAGAAAAGCGCTATGTCATTAAAGTTCTTTTAAAGATCGGAGACGATCTTTTTGACGTTGAATTGACCTTAGCCAATAGGGAAAGTATGGAGTATCGAATGCTATTGGGACGTGAGGCCATGAAGCAACGGTATTTGGTTAACCCCTCTCTAAAGTATTTGAAAGGGTTTTTATCAGAGGAAGACTTGAGATTCAAGTACAAACACATGGTTCACGAAAAGTCAGGGCTTAGGATTGGTTTACTCGCCACGGACAAAAACTTATACAGCAATAAGCGTCTTATGGAGGCTGGAATTGCTAGAGGCCATGACATGCATTTTTACAATATCCAGCAATGTTATATGCATTTGGATACCGATACTCCACAAGTGCGGTATCGGGGCGGGAGTATCTTGGATGATCTGGACGCCATCATTCCTAGAATCCGCCCTAGTATGACTTTTTACGGTTGTGCTTTACTCAGGCAGTTTAAATCGATTGGAACCTATTGCCAAAACTCAGATTTATCCATATCGCAATCGCGAGATAAATTATTTTCCAGTCAGTTGTTTTCCGCAAACAACATTCATATTCCGGTAACAGGTTTTGCAAAATCACCTCTGGACACCAAGGACTTGATTTCCATGGTGGGAGGAGCTCCACTTATCATTAAGTTGTTGCAAAGTGCTCAGGGGAAAGGAGTCGTTTCTGCCGAAACTGATAAAGCAGCAGAAAGTGTAATCAATGCATTTAAGAGTCTGCAGGCCAACATTTTGGTTCAAGAATTCATCAAGGAAGCAGCTGGCAAAGATTTGCGCTGTTTTGTGGTTGGAGGTAAAGTAGTGGCTTCCATAGAGCGATCCGCTCCGAAAGGCGAATTCCGATCCAACATCCATATGGGGGGCAGTGCTAAAAAGGTCAAAATCACTCAAGAGGAAAGACGTTTAGCAATAAAGGCAGCCAAAATTTTAAATTTGGCCGTGGCAGGAGTGGACATTATTCGATCCAATAAAGGACCCCTAATTTTGGAAGTAAATTCATCACCCGGACTGGAAGGGATTGAAACCGCAACAGGAAAAGACATAGCGAATGAAATGATTATCGATATTGAAAAAAAATTAAAGTACAAACATTAGTAGTCAGTAATTAAATGATCAAAAGAAAAACCGCGGTTACCATTCGAAAAACGCACCGATACCTTGGACTTTTTATTGGACTGCAATTTCTTGCCTGGACTCTTTCAGGTCTTTATTTTAGTTGGACGGATATTGATGAAATCCATGGAGATCCATTCCTTAAAACGGAACAAGTTGTTTTCTCGTATCCTCAACTTTTTCCTTTAGACAGTATTCCCGAATCGATCCAAAAATTGGAGCTTGTTCGTATCGGATCAAATCCGTATTATTGGATCAATGAATCCACTCTTTACGACGCGATTAACGGGACCCCAAAATCTTTGATATCGGAAGAAGAAGCCCTAGAAGTAGCCCAGCAAAATTTGATAGACGGACTTCAATTCAACAAAATTGAATTATTGGAAGAAACAGATCCACACCATGAATATAGGGGAAGACCTCTACCGGCTTATGCCATTCACTTCGAGCATCCGGATCTGCTGATAGCCTATGTAGACGCCAAAAGCGGTCAATTTCAAAGAATTCGTCACGAAAGTTGGCGCTGGTTTGATTTTTTATGGATGAGCCATACCATGGACTACCAAGGACGCGATGATTTTAACAACGTGTTGTTACGTATTTTTTCTCTTTTTGGTTTGTTTACCGTAATGAGTGGCTTTCTACTTTGGGCAACCAGTTCACCGACTTTAAGAAAACTAAAATAAATGAATCGATGAGAACCTTTTTTTTACTCTTAATTATTTTTTTGATCCATTTACCACCTTCTTTAGGACAAGATGTGAATTCTCCCACCCGATTGGAAACGCTTGCTTTTGGTTCATGCAATCGAACCGACTTAGACCCTAAAATTTGGGCTTCGATTGTAAAGAAAAATCCTGAGCTATGGGTCTGGTTGGGGGACATTGTCTATACAGATGATCAAAGCATGGAGGATTTGGCTAAAAAATACGCTATCCAAAAAAAGCAAACGGACTACCAGCAATTAGCTTCAACCGCCACCATTTTGGGTGTCTGGGACGACCACGATTTTGGCGATAACGATGGAGGGAGTAGTTTTTCAAAAAAGATTGAAAGTAGAAAACTGCTTTTCGAATTTTTGGAGATTCCGGCCGACCATCCCGCTCAAAAAAGAACAGGTGCTTACCAAAGCTATTGTTATGGAAGGGATGATGAAAAACTGTGCATTTACCTTCTGGATGTTCGGTATTTTAAAGAAGATTATGACCCCGATCCCAGCTCGAATCAACGATATAAAAAAAACAATGGAACTTTATTGGGCGAAGCTCAGTGGAATTGGTTGGAAAAGGAATTGGAACAAAACAATGCACAAGTCAATATTTTTGCAGGAGGGATTCAACTCATCTCTTCTGAGCACCCCTATGAAAAATGGGCAAACTTTCCGATGGCACAGGCACGATTCTTTGATTTACTGACCCAGTACCAAGTGAAAAATCCTCTGTATCTGAGCGGGGATCGTCATATTGCTGAGGTCTCTTCGGTGTCTTTAGATTCTGGAGTTTGCCTGTATGACATTACTTCTAGTGGACTGACCCATTCGTATGACAGTTTAGAAGAAGAAGCCAATGTATATCGAATAAGTTCATTGATGACGATGTTAAATTTCGGATTGCTAAGCTTGAATTGGGAACAAAGAAAACTACAAATTGAAATTTTAAACGTGGAAGGGAAGACCCGTTATTCTCAAAATATTCTTATTCAATAATTCCTTATATCTGAAGAGTTTCTTTACTTTTAACTAGATTTTGATCCGAAACAGCTCACCCTATTTGAAGTGAAAACATAAATAAATCGATGGAATACGTACTAATTGCTCTAATTCTTTTATCATTGATCTTGTTATGGTTGATTTTTTTTAAAAAAAACAGCGATCCAACCCAAGGTTTTGAAGACGCATTGAGAATTCAATTTCAAAAAGAATTTTTATTAAATCGAGAAGAACTCTCTAAAAACCTTCAAGAAAACAGAAGCGAACTCATTCAAAGTTTTGAGCGTTTAAATGAAACTTTACTTAAAAAGGCAAAAGACGATCGAGAAGAATTACGCAACACTTTGAAAGACTTTGAATCCACTTTTTCCAAAAATGTTGAAACCTTTAATTCGCTTCAAAAAGAAAAATTTGATCAAATGAAACTTAAACAAGAGGAAATGATCAAGACCACTGAACTGCGTTTAGAACGAATGCGAGAAACCGTAGATGAGAAATTGCACAAAACCCTTGAGGAACGCTTGGGCAAGTCTTTTGAAATGGTGACTCAACAACTTTTAGTGGTTCAAAGGGGCTTAGGAGAAATGCAAACGATTGCCTCCGGGGTGGGCGATTTGAAAAAAGTACTGACCAATGTAAAAACCCGAGGGGTATTGGGTGAAATTCAACTGGGTAATATTTTAGAGGAAGTTCTGGCTCCGGATCAATACGAAAGCAATGTCAAAACCAAAAAAGGTTCCGATGCCATCGTTGAATTTGCGATCAAACTTCCCGGAAGGAAAAATAAGGATGCCCCCGTTTATCTACCCATTGATGCTAAATTCCCTCAAGAAGATTACGTTCGATTACAAAATGCCTATGAAACAGGAGATGTGGTTGCGGTTGAGTTGTCCATCAAAGCCTTGTTGCAGGCAGTAAAAAAGTTTGCCAAAGACATTTCAAGCAAATACATCGATCCCCCCCATACTACGGATTTTGGAATCATGTTTTTACCAATTGAAGGCTTATTTGCCGAGATTGTAAGACAACCCGATATGATTGCATTTCTTCAGCGTGAGTATAAAATTGTAGTCACGGGTCCAACCACTCTGGCGGCTATGCTCAACAGTCTTCAGATGGGCTTTAAAACCTTAGCCATTCAAAAACGAAGTAGTGAGGTTTGGAATGTTTTAGCTGCAGTCAAAAAGGAGTTCAATACCTTTGGAGGAGTATTAGAAAAAGCGCAGAAAAAAATCAACGAGGCAAACAATGAAATTGAGCATTTAGTCGGTACGCGAACTCGTATGATGCAATCCAAACTAAAAAACGTGGAACAACTGGATCTTACTCAAGATACACAAAAGGATACACCACTACTTGATTATAATAAAAAGGATTAATCAATTTTGCCCTTGAGGATCTGCAAAAGAGTGGGTGCATCTACCACGCCCGACTGTCTCCAAAGTACGTTTCCAGACTTAAAAAGAATCAGTGTAGGGACTCCCCTTACTTGATACTGTTGAGCAACTTTTGGATTTTTGTCAACATCGACCTTCAATATTCGAATGGCATCTCCCAAGGAGTCTTTAACTTGTTTAAGGATTGGGGGCATCATTTTACAAGGACCACACCAACTCGCATAAAAGTCAACCAGTACAGTTTGATCTTGTTCGATAATATGATTCAAGCTATTCATTTTTTACCATTTTGAATACCCACCTTTTAGGTCGAAAATAGTTTTAAATCCCATTTTTGACAAAATATTTGAAGCTTTTTTACTTCTGCCTCCGGATTGACAGTAAACGTATAGACTTTTTTCTTTATCCAATTTTTTAACTTCTTTTTGAAAGGTGATGTTATCAAATAAATTAAGATTAACAGCCCCAGAGATATGTCCTCCTTGAAATTCACTAGGTGTCCGAACATCAATCAACTGAATGTTTTTACCTTTAACGGCTACTTGAAAGTCACTTTTATTTAAGACATGAATGGAATCGTTTTGAGAAGTTTTAGAAAATAGGTTTTTTAAGGATAACATAATTTAGTTTTAATTTAAGTAAAACTATAAAAGTTAAATCAAGTAGTGTGTAACCTGAGATACACAGTTTTTTTAAATTTTCGAGGCGAAATTTTTATTAAATTAGAAAATCTAAATATTTAAAAATGAATTTTAAACAAATTTCAGTTGCTTTTCTTTTTTTAATTGTTCCTTTTCAATTTGGTCTCAATGCCCAAGATTTGCAAAAAGCAGCACCCGAAGAAGTGGGCGTTTCTTCAGTAAGAATAAACAATTTGACTAAAGTTTTAGAGTCGTATGTCCATGACAAAAAACTTTCAGGAGCCGTAGCATTGATTGCTCGAAAAAACAAAATTATTTATTTCGAAGCGGTAGGGAAAAGAGATGTTGAGTCCAACAGTGTCATGAAAGAGGACGCAATCTTTAGAATCGCTTCTCAAACCAAAGCGATTGTTAGTGTAGGTGTCATGATGTTGCAGGAAGAAGGTAAACTTTTAATTTCAGATCCTCTTTCCAAATACATACCCGAATTTAAAGAAACAACTGTTGCCGTTTCCAATGAGGATGGAGGCTATGATATAATTAAAGCAAAGCGAGCGATTACCTTAAGAGATTTACTTACCCATTC
>JAYNHN010000004.1:30737-44117 GCA_038108035.1 Flavobacteriaceae bacterium | reverse complement strand
TATCGTATTAAATGGAGAAGCCAAAAAGGTACCTGAATTTGCTTTTTTGAATCAGGACAGTCTGGTGATTACCAATGAAGATTTTGCTTCTAAAGTCTATGTTGCTGAATTTTTTTTCACATCTTGCCCAAGTATTTGCCCTATTATGAATAGGAATATGAAGCGAATTGAAGAACGTTTTGGCATGCGGTCCAACTTTGGGATAGCCTCATTCACTATTGATCCCAAACACGATACTCCAAGTGTTTTAAAACAATATGCAGAGGATTATGAGGTTTCTTCTCAAAATTGGCATTTTTTGACAGGAGACCTAAATACTACCTATGAATTGGCTAACAAAGGATTTAATATCTTTGCAGAAATAAATCCTAGAGTAGAAGGCGGTTTTGAACATCAGGGTTATTTTGCTTTGATCGATCAAAACGGATTCATCCGTTCCCGCACGGACACATTTGGAAACCCCATCGTATATTATATGGGTATCGATCAAGAAGATGTTGAAGTGCAAGAAGTTGAGTTGCTAATGGAAGATATTAATAAATTATTAAATCAATAGAAAAATGCTAAATATTCTAAATGTCAGACGAAAGGCAAATTTATTTATTTGGATCGTTTCAATAGCGATACCTGTAGTAGTAGGTGTTCTTTTTACAGTTCGAATCCCTAATGTTGAACCTTTAGGTTTTTTGCCTCCTATATATGCTGCTATTAATGCAATGACTTCCGTAGTGCTTATCTCAGCTTTATTTGCTATTAAGAAAAAAAACATCCTTCTTCATGAAGGTTTAATGAAGTTCGCTATTGTTCTTTCTGTAGTTTTTTTGGTCATGTATGTCTTATATCATATGACTTCGGATCCCACTCCTTTTGGAGGTGAGGGGGTTATTAAACAGATCTACTATTTCATATTAATTTCCCATATTTTATTGTCGTTAGCGATCATCCCTATGGTGCTGATCACCTACTCGAAAGCTATTTCAAATCTCTTTATTGAGCACAAAAAAATTGCACGATATACCTTCCCAATTTGGCTTTATATTGCTATTTCGGGTGTTGTGGTTTATCTAATGATTGCTCCTTATTATGACTAACTACAAAATTCCCATACTATTTGTTATAGTCGCATTTTTGATGATTGGAACTGATACGGCTTTTGCTCAATGTTCAATGTGTCGAGCCGTACTGCAATCCGAAGAAGGACAAGAAACAGCCAAAGGAATTAATAATGGTATTTTGTATTTAATGGCCATTCCTTATCTTCTTGTTGGACTAGTGGGGTGGAAAGTTTTTCAAATTCAAAAAAAAAACAATAATTGATGTAACATTTTGATTTTTTTCAAGTCTTATTACTAATGTTGCCATAGTTTAATTCAAAAAATGATTGCTTTACTTTTAAAATAATGATTAAAATAAAAAACCTTCACAAATCTTACAAAATGGGTAGTTCCTCCTTACATGTTTTGAAAGGAATCAATTTTGACGTAGAAGAGGGAGAGTTAGTGGCCATTATGGGTTCATCCGGTTCCGGAAAATCTACCCTATTGAATATATTAGGGATGCTTGATTTAGCTGACGAAGGAGATTATATTTTAGACGAAGTAGCTATCAAAAACTTAAATGAAACCAAAGCAGCCAAATACAGGAATAAATTTTTGGGCTTTGTTTTTCAGTCATTCAATTTAATCAATTACAAATCGGCTTTGGAAAATGTCTCATTACCACTCTATTATCAGGGGATTTCGAGAAAAGAACGCCAACAGTCTGCTTTGGAATATCTAGATAAAGTAGGTCTAAAAGACTGGGCAACACACCTACCCAGTGAGTTGTCTGGCGGACAAAAACAGCGGGTTGCCATAGCTCGTGCTATGGCATCAAAACCCAAAGTATTGCTTGCAGATGAACCGACGGGTGCGTTGGATACCAAAACCTCCTCTGAGGTAATGGATTTGATCCAAAAAATCAATGAAGAAGGAAAAACAATACTAGTGGTTACTCATGAGCACGATATTGCTCAGATGTGTAAACGAGTCGTTATGCTTAAAGATGGTGTTATCATTGAGGATAAAAAAGTTCAACAAGTTTTAGCTTCTTCCCATGTTTAATAGAGATCGCTGGAGAGAAATATTTGAAACCATTAGCAAAAATAAGTTGAGAACTTTTTTGTCTGGGTTTACCGTTGCCCTTGGTATTTTTATTTTCATTATTCTTTTTGGGTTGGGTAATGGATTAAAAAACACTTTTCAAGAGTTTTTTCTGGATGATGCCAGTAACTCCATATTTCTATATCCTGGAAAAACTTCTATGCCTTACAAAGGGTTTAAAGCCAATCGTAGGATTGAATTTGAAAATGAGGATTTAGAAGATATAAAGGTTAACTTCCCTTTTTTTAATGAGTATATTACTCCTAGAATTACCAGGAGTGCTTCGGTTCGTTACAAAAACGAAAGCAATAGTTATACAACTCGTGCCATTGCACCGGGCCATCAATTTATTGAAAAGACCCTTATCATGAAGGGTCGATATATAAATCAATCAGATCTTGAAAATAAAACCAAAAATGCAGTTATAGGGAGATTGGTGGCTAAAGATTTGTTTAAAACTGAAGATCCGATTGGTAAATACATAGACGTTGGATCCACAGTTTTTAAAGTGATAGGCGTATTTCAAGATGATAGCGGAGACAATGAAGAACGGAATATCTATATACCTTATACCACCCGACAATTGATTGAAAAAGGAAATGATAAAATTGGACAGATTATAGTTACTTATCCCAAAGAATTGGGTTATGCCGGTGCCATCGCCTATGAAAATGCGCTTAGGAAATATTTTAAAGAAAAGAAATCAATTGATCCCAGAGACCCAAACGGGATATATATCCAAAATGTTACAGATGATCTCCAGCAAACTCAAAAATTTGCTGTTGTATTACAACTTATTGTGAGTTTCGTTGGACTCGGAACATTGATTGCGGGGATCATAGGAATATCAAATATTATGGTATTTGTAGTCAAAGAACGAACCAAGGAATTGGGGATTCGAAAAGCTTTAGGAGCGACTCCAAGATCTGTAATCCAAATGATCCTTCAGGAATCGGTTTTTATCACCACCATTTCTGGTTATATGGGTTTATTATTGGGAGTATTTGTTTTAGAAAATATAGGGTTAAAGTTAGAAGATTATTTCATTAAAAATCCATTTATCGATATGAGCACAGCTTTTATAGCAACAATCATATTAATCATTTTTGGCGCCATAGCGGGTTATATACCGGCTAAAAGAGCATCTAGTATTAAACCCATAGTTGCTTTAAGAGATGAATAGTTTAAAGGTAATATTTGATCGGGATACCTGGCAGGAAATTTTTGGTTCTATTTCCAAAAATAAAACTCGAACCGTGATTACTGTCATCGGAGTATTATGGGGAATTTTTATCTATATAGCACTTTCCGGAGCTGCCAAAGGTTTGGACAATGGATTTGAACGTCAATTTGAAAACATCGCAATGAATTCGATGTTTATCTGGGCCCAGCGAACCAGTATCCCCTATGAAGGATTTAAAATAGGGAGAAGTATTGAACTGAAGCTTTCCGATATCAATTATTTAAGACAAAGAGTACCGGAGATTCAGTTTATTGCTCCTAGGAATGCAAAAGGGGTTTTTGGTGGGGCGAGTCCACTGGTGGTTCGAAAAGATAAATCAAGCAATTACAATGTCTACGGTGATTTTCCCGAATACACAAAAATAGCAACCAAAAAGATCTACCAAGGGGGCCGTTTCATCAATGAGGAAGATATTAAGTACAAAAGAAAAGTATGCGTGATTGGGGAGCGTACTCAAACCGAATTGTTTGAAAAAGACGAAAACCCCATTGGTCAATACATTCGAATTGACAATATTTATTTTCAAGTAATTGGAATCCATAAATTCGTTCCGGGAGGCGGATTTGAAAGCGATGGTGATATTTTTATTCCTTTTGAAACGTTTCGCAAATTATACAATACGGGAGATACGGTTCAGTGGTTTACCATTGCTGCCTATGATGATGTAGATGTTGTGTCCGTTGAAAAAAATATAAAATCAAATTTAAAACGCATCCACAGGGTATCACCTGAAGATGAACGCGCTTTTGGAGGTTTTAATCTAGGAGAGGTTTTTAATAAAATTGTAGGCTTTTCCAAGGGGATGACTTTATTGTCCTTGATCGTTGGGATTGCTACTATAATAGCGGGTGTGATTGGTATTGGGAACATATTGCTTATTTCGGTTAAAGAACGAACCAAGGAATTAGGAGTTCGTAGAGCATTGGGTGCTACTCCCTCCGAAGTACGCAATCAAATTATACTAGAGTCTGTGTTTTTGACATTGATAGCAGGAATTCTTGGCATTATTTTAGGGGCTTTAGTTTTGGCAGGGATCAATGCCGGAACCGCTAACATGACTGATTTTCCCTACACCAATCCCACAGTTCCCATTTCATTTGTAGTAGGAGCTTTGTTCATTATGGTCTTTTTAGGAACACTAATCGGTTTAATTCCTGCCCAGCGTGCGGTCAGTATTCGACCTATTGACGCATTAAGAGAAGAATAAAATTAATTATATATAAACCATGAAAATTTTAAAATACCTTGGCATCACGCTTTTAATTGGAGGTGCATTATTTGCCGCAGCTTATTTTATAAAAACGAATAACAAATCCGTCATTGAATACGATACGGAAGTCGCTTTTATCTCAACTATTGAAAAAAAGACAGTCGTAACCGGAAAAGTGATTCCAGAGGACGAAGTGGAGATCAAACCTCAAATTCAAGGCATCATTGAAACCCTTTTTGTAGAGGAAGGGGACCAAGTAGTTTCGGGAGATTTACTAGCAAAGATCAAAGTAGTACCAAACGAGCAGAATTTAAATAGTGCTCAGGGGAGATTGGCTAACTCTAAAATTGTTCTCAATAACAGTAAGATTGAGCTGGATCGTAGTAAAAATTTATTTGAAAAAGGAATTATCTCAAGACAGGAATTTCAAAATGCGGAATTGAACTACAACCGAGCCAAGCAAGAAGTTTCCAATGCATCCTCTGACCTCCAAATTATCCGTTCTGGTTCTGCTGGTGGTGCTGCTTCCGCAAACACCAATATTCGTGCTACCGTTCCCGGTACTATTCTTGAAATTCCGGTTGAGGAAGGGTTTCAAGTAATAGCGAGTAACAGTTTTAATGCGGGAACCACTATTGCCACCATTGCGGATCTCAATAAAATGATTTTTGAGGGAAAAGTCGATGAAGCAGAGGTGGGGAAACTTGCTGTTGGAATGCCATTAGAGGTCAATTTGGGCGCTATAGAAGATCAATCTTTAGAAGCAGAGCTCAAGTTTATCGCACCAAAAGGAAATGAAGAGCAAGGTGCGGTACAATTCATTATTGAAGCCGATTTGTTTTTAAATGATTCTATTTTCATTCGAGCAGGATACAGTGCTAATGCTTCTCTGATCTTAGAACGAAAGGACAGTATATTGGTGATTTCTGAGTCTTTACTTCAATTTGATCGTGAGACGGAAAAACCTTATGTGGAGGTATCCACTGGGGAACAAGAGTTTGATCGTCGTGAGATTGAAATTGGAATTTCAGACGGTGTCAATGTGGAGGTAATTTCTGGAATTACTAAAGAAGACAAAATTAAAGTTTGGAATAAAACCGAACCCATTAAAAAGGGAGAAGGTGATGCTCAAGAAAATCAAAAATAATTGATCAATTTGCTAGTGATAACCTAAAAAATCAGAAAATGAACTATTCAAATCAGTATTCTAAAAATACTGTTCTCCATTCGTTTTGTTTGTTTTTTCAGTCCCTAGCTAACAACAAAAAAATCAAATGAAATCAACGATAACGCTCCTTTTTGCCTTTATGGCATCATTTACGATAGCACAAACCAAAGAGTATACGCTTCAAGAATGTGTTTTACTAGCTCTTGAGAACAATATCAGTATCAAACAATCAGAAATTGATCTGGAAGGAGCAGATATTGAAAAATCAGATGCAGTGGGTAATTTTTTACCTCGATTCAATGTCCAATCACAGCATATTTGGAACAATGGTTTAAGTCAGAATATCACCAACGGATTGATAGAGAATCTAACGACTCAGTTTTCTTCTTTCGGTGGAAGCGTTGGAGTAACTTTATTTAATGGAAAACAAAACATTAACCAATTGGCGCGAGCTAATTTGAATTTGATTGCACGTCAATACCAATTGGATGATATGAAAGATGATGTTAGTCTTTTTGTTGCCAATGCGTATTTACAAGTTAAATTCAATAAGGAGTTAGTTAAAGTCCAACAGTATCAATTGGAGATCACTCAAAATGAATTTGAAAGAACAAAGCTCCGCATAGAGGCTGAGGTACTCTCACCCGCAGATATTTATGATATTGAAGCCAATCTAGCTACACAAGAACAATCTTTGGTACAAGCTGAAAACGCCTATCGCTTATCTCGAATCAGTCTCGCGCAACTCTTGCTAATTACGGACTACGAAAACTTCGATGTAGCAGCGGAAGATTTTGATATCCCTGCGGCCGATATCTTAATTCAAAACCCCAAAGAAATTTTCGAAAAATCACTAACCATAAGAAATGATATTAAATTGGGTGCTGCTAACATCGAAATTGCAAAAAAAGATATCGATATTGCCAAGGCAGGTCTCACTCCTTCGTTATCAGCATTTTACAACTATAACACTCGAATATCGTATAGTGATCGTTTGTTGGAAACCGGTAATTTGATAGAAACTCCAATCGGAGTGGTTAAAGGAACGGGAGATTTGGTCGTTACCCAGTTTCCGGAACGTGCAATTGCAGATCCTCAATCTTTTGGAACCCAATTTGGTCAAAATGACGGTCATAGCTATGGATTGGCTTTAAGCATACCCATTCTTAATGGTTTTGCCGTAAAAAATAATGTCAAGCGAAGAAAACTTAATCTAGAACGTTTAGAAAATCAGTTTGAACAAACCAAATTGGATTTGGAAAACACGATCAATCAGGCATACAACAACGCCGATGGTGCTCTTAAGTTTTATGAAGCCTCCGAAAAAACCTTACAGGCTCGTAAACAAGCTTACGAAATCGCAAATAACCGTTTTGAGGCAGGCGTGATGAACTCATTTGATTATATCCAAGCAAAACAACGTTATCAGATAGCCGCTTCCGACATCGTTAGAGCTAAATACGATTATATTTTTAAACTTAAAGTATTAGAATTTTATTTTGGTTTGCGACTGGATTAACCGAAAGCACATTCTTTTGTAAAAATCACAAGTTGATGACTTGTGATTTTTTTTTATATTGTAAGGATCAAGACATAAATTTTAACCCATGAATTCCAATTCAACATCTCAATACGAAAGTGAACACAAGGATATTCCTGGAAATCCGTCAACCGCCAAAAGCAGTTCGTTAAACTTAAATCAAAGAAAAAATAACGAGCCTCTTAAAGTATTGACCGAGGATCAATGGCGATTTTGGCAAGAAAAGGGATATGTAGTGATTAAAAATGCAATTCCAAAAGAGCAAGCTAGTAAAACCGCTGACTTTTTGTGGGAATTTGAGGAAAAAGATCCGAACGATCCCAATACATGGTATACCCCTCCTCGTGCAGAAATGCAAATGAAAGAACTAAAAGGTACAGGAATGGTTGAGGTCTATAATCACCAAACCCTATGGTCTAATCGGCAAACCCAAAAGATATACGAAGCTTTTTCAGACGTTTGGGGTACGGACAAGCTTTGGGTAACTATAGATCGTGCTAACCTTAATTTTCCTATCAAAAAAGGCTTTGAATATCAGGGATTCATTCATTGGGATTATGATCCGGAAACCCAACCTCAGAATGTTCAAGGAGTGATTGCATTGTCCGATCAAACAGATCTTACCATGGGAGGATTTCAATGCGTCCCTTGGTTATTTAAAAATTACGATCATTGGAAAAAAAATCAACCCAAAAATCGAAATCGATTCCAACCCAATATTTCAGGCTTGGAAGATCAAATTGAAAAGGTGGCATTGGAAGTGGGCGATTTATTGATCTTCAATAGCTTGTTGGCTCACGGCATTCGACCTAATAAGTCTAAAGATAAAGTTCGAATTGCTCAATACATTTCTATGATGCCAGCGGAAGAAGAAAATGAGTCGCTTAAGGCTTGGAGAATCCAGTCATGGAAAAACAGAATCGCTCCGGAGGGCTATGCCTTTCCTGGCGACCCACGCAATTGGGAACAAACTAAATACGATCAAGCCAAACTCAGCTCCCTTGGTGAAAAACTTCTTGGGTTAAAAAAATGGTAATTATCAGCTATACTTATGGATCTTGAAATAAAGGGTAAAAAAGCATTCATTACGGGTTCTACCTCCGGAATTGGATTTGATACGGCTCGTATATTATTGGAAGAAGGAGCCGAGGTGTATATCAATGGGCGAACTTCTTCTTCTGTAAACGAAGCACTTCAAAAATTGAAATCTGCAATTCCTCACGCTTCTGTTTTCGGAATTGTAGCTGATTTTAAATCAACCGATGCCGTTAAGCAATGCATTCGCATTCTTCCAAAAACGGATATTTTAATCAACAATGTTGGAATTTATAGCTCGAAAAGCTTTTTTGAAACCGATAGTAGTACTTGGTTGGAACAATTTCAGGTCAATCTGATGAGCGGTGTTGAATTAGCCCAACATTACTTAAAAGGAATGCTCGAACAGAATGAGGGTCGAATGGTTTTTATTTCTAGTGAGTGTGCCTATTTGGTTCCTCAGGATATGATATCTTATAGTTCAACCAAAGTAGCAATACATGCCTTATCAAAAGGGCTTTCTCAACTTACCAAAGGGACCGCAGTGACTGTTAACGTAGTGGTACCGGGATCCACATTAAGCGAGGGTGCAAAACAATTTTTAAAAGAAAAGGCCGAAGTTGAAAATTCAACTGCAGAAAAGGTAGAAGCTCATTTTTTTAGAAATGAAAGAACCACTTCTTTACTACAACGTTTTGCGGGAACAAAAGAAATTGGAAGTACAATTGCCTATCTTTGTAGTCCTCTTGCTTCGGCTACAAATGGCTCTATTGTTAAGGTAGATGGCGGAAGTACAGGAGGGGTGTTTTAGACCTTTTTAACAATTATGGCATACATTCTTCACTTGGATACAACCACAAAAAAATGCTCGGTAGCTATTGGCAATCAAGGTGTTTTAGTCGCCAAAAAAGAATTGAAATCAGAAACTTTTAGTCATAGTGAAAAATTGCACGGATTTATTGTCCAAGTATTGGAAGATGCAAGTATAAAGTTAAATCAACTGGTTGCTATTGCCATCAGTAAAGGACCAGGATCATACACAGGCTTGCGAATCGGTGTGGCTTCAGCTAAAGGTTTGTGCTTTGCACTGGAAATTCCTTTAATTGCTTTGAATACCTTAGAAGTAATGGTACAGTCACATTGGATTCCACACCAAGGTTTTATCATACCGATGTTGGATGCAAGAAGAATGGAAGTCTATACCGCCATTTTTGACGATAAAAAGAATTGGGTCATACCGACCCAGGCACTTGTTTTAGAGTCGGATTCATTTCGTGAATACGTAGGAAACAAACCCTGTTTAGTTCTTGGAGATGGTGCCGAAAAATTTAAGGAATTAGGGCCTCAAATTAATGCTGAATTTACATTGGATACTGTATTCCCTTCTGCAACCGACATGATTTTAATGGCGTGGGATCGATTCTTAGATAAAAAATTTGAAGATCTAGCCTATTTTGAACCTTTTTATCTCAAGGATTTTCAAACGACTCCACCCAAAAAAAAGTAGAACAACCTATCCGTTGAGAGCGACTACAGTCTCAATTTTTCCTGGCATCATCTCTTTAAGCATATTTTCGATTCCATTTTTTAGTGTAAAGGTAGAGGAAGGACAGCCACTGCAAGCTCCTTGAAGAATTACTTGAACAGATTTTTCATCTTTATTATAGGATTCAAATTTGATATTTCCTCCGTCTGATGCTACTGCGGGCTTAATGTATTCATCTAAGATGGAAACAATTTGTTCTTCATCAGCGTTGAGGGTGGGGGAGTCCGTCGCATCGGTTTTCACCTCAATATGCTTGGGAACTTCTGTCAGAATACTATTTCCTTCTTCAATAAAAGAACGAATAAATTCTCTGATTTCCATCATAACGGTATCCCATTCTGCAACTTCGAATTTTGTAATTGAAACATAATTGGCATCTAAAAAAACTTCTTTGACAAAAGGAAAATGGAAAAGTTTTTGAGCCAATGGTGCCATTTTTGCTTCATCAATATTTTTAAACTCTACGCTCTGAGATACCAAGGGTTTATTAGCTACGAACTTCATTACCGAGGGGTTGGGAGTACTCTCCGCATAGACACTTACGGGAATTTTATCTTTTTTTCGTGCTTCAATGACAATTCCTCCGTCATTAAGGTAAGTTTGTAACTGCTCTTTAACTTCTTCAATCACTTCTTCCCATTCTAGAATATCAAAGCGTTCTACGGAAATTTTTTTTTCGCTCAGTTGAACCGATTTAACAAAAGGTAGATAAAACAATTGTTGAATTAAGGGTGCCCCTTTAGCTTCATCTATATTTTTGTACTGAAGGGGTTCTATGGGTCCTATGGCTTGATCCACTTCAAACTGCGCCCAACTTTTCCCCTTTTCACTGGTTGCTTTAATGCGATAGATTTTCATAATTCATTTTTTTCAAAAATAAGGAAAGGGAAGTAATTGAGTGTTAAAATACATAGTATCTTAATTAAAACTTTTTGTATTTTGTTGACAAAGAGTAAGATTATGCTTATAAAATCAGTTCGCGGTTTTTCACCTTCTTATGGTAAAGATTGTTTTTTTGCTGAGAATGCAACTCTGATTGGAGATGTGATTATGGGTGACGAGTGTTCGGTATGGTATCAAGCGGTAATTCGAGGGGACGTCAATTCCATCCGAATAGGAGACCGAGTAAATATTCAAGATGGAGCTGTAATCCATGCGACTTATCAAACTGCCGCAACCTTTATTGGCGATCGAGTTTCTATTGGTCACAATGCTTTGGTTCATGGGTGTACACTTCACGATCATGTTCTAGTGGGCATGGGAAGTATTATCATGGATCATTGTGAAGTAGGTAGTAATAGTATCATTGCGGCGGGTGCGGTGGTGACACAAAACACCCTTATTGAACCGGGTTCTATATATGCAGGCGTTCCTGCCAAAAAGATTAAAGAAGTGGATCCCAACCTTACAAAAAATGAAATTGAACGGATTGCTACAAATTATTTGAAATATGCTTCATGGTTTAAAGAGAAATAAAAAAAGCTACCTTAAGGTAGCTTTTTTAAAATAGTAAAAGGAATAATGTTTAGAATCCTAATTCTGTTTTTACTTCTGCAATTAGGTCTTTTCCTGAAGCCATAATCACACTCCCACCTGGACTAGAGTCCAATACGTAGTTAAAACCTTGGGTAGTGGCAACTTTTTCAATAGCGACTCGAGCTTTTTCATACAAAGGACGCATCATTTCTGCGGAACGCTTTTGCAATTCCTGAGAAGCAGTTGTTCTAAAGTCCTGAATACGTTGTTGCATTTCTTGGAGTTCAACCTGACGTTGCTGATTGATAAGATCGGTTTGATTTTGAGCATCACCCTGATAGGTTTGAGCTTTAGTCTCAAATTCCTTAACAGAGGTTTCCATCTCTTTAGCGTACTGATCTTCTAATTTTTTTAGTTCAGCTTGAGCAGCAATTACTTCTGGCATTTCGCTAATTAATTGCTGTGTATTAATGTGTGCTACTTTTGATTGCGCTTGGATACCAATAGGTGCAAGCATTAATAAAAGAGTTAAAAAAAGGGTAGATAAATGTTTCATCATGTTGGTTATTGATTATTTAAGGAATTTGCTTTAGCTCTAAGGGCCTCTATTTGTTCCTTTTTTTGTTGTATTCTTTGTTGTCTATTAATTCTTTTTATTACCAGTTCGCTAATATCGTAATTTTTTGCAGAATAGAGCATGGTTACACTAGAAGATCGATCAAAAATGAAGTCATACTTTTTTTCTTCTGCTATTTTTTTTACCACACTCATTACTTGATCTTGTACAGGCTGGATTAATTTAGATCGTTGTACAATCATGTCACCTCGAGACCCAAATCTTTTCTCTTGAAGGGATACAATCTCCGTGGCAAAATCTTGAATTTCAAGCTCACGATCGTTGATCAACTCAGGGGTGAGCAAAATTCGTTCCACATTAAGTTGATCTTGATATTGTTTTAGTTGAATTTTTTTGAGTTCAATCTCTTTTTTCCAGTTTTCTATGTTTTTATCCAATAATTGACTGGCTTCTTTATACTCATCAATACTTTCTAAAATAAAATTCATATCAATATATCCTATACGTGCTCCTCTTTGGGCGTGAATAATGTTGACTGTAAAAAGGAACAACACCAAAAGGAGTAAAATATGTAGGCTGTTTTTCATTGTATTCATAACGTAGATATGGATAACTTATTTTTGAAGGGGCTTAAAAACTGTATTTAAATTATGTTAAAAACGCTGACCTATGATAAAATGGGTCTCCCAACCATTGGGTGTGGTTGCGTTTGGATTGGTATTGTCAAAACCATATCCAAAATCGATTCCAAGCAAACCAAAGGCAGGCATAAAAATTCGAACCCCTGCTCCCGCTGAACGTTTTGAATTAAAAGGATTGAATTCCCGGAAACTATTGTATCCATTTCCGGCCTCCAGAAACGAGAGTGCATAGATAGAAGCACTGGGTTTTAAGGTTATGGGATAACGAAGTTCTAAGGAAAATTTGTTATAAATAATGGAACCATCTCTACTGGATAATGATTGGTTAGGATATCCCCTTAACTGAATCGTTTCTCGTCCGTCTAAAGCATAGCTAACCATTCCGTCACCTCCCAAGAAAAAACGTTCAAAAGGGATATTTCCTCGGCTCTGGTTGTAAGCTCCTATAAAACCAAAATCAGCTTGGGTTTTGAGAATCAGTTCATCAAACACTCGTGTGTACCAAGTCCCATTGAATTTAATTTTGTAAAATTCTAACCAACGGAATTTTTCTTGATCAATTAGAGAGGTTATTGGATTGCCATTGTCATCCTGAAATTCAGGAAGATCTCCCAAGTTGGAATAGTCTTTTCCTGTAAATAACGAATAGGGAGGGGTAAATTTGGCACTGATATTAAAAGTGGATCCACCTACAGGAAAAATAGGATTGATTCGGGTGTTATTTCTTGACAAGCTAATGGTGTAGGCTAAATTATTCGCCTCACCATCTCCAAAAGTAAATAGACCCGTATAATAATTATTCA
>JAYNHN010000004.1:25761-30727 GCA_038108035.1 Flavobacteriaceae bacterium | reverse complement strand
GTAGGAAATGGCTTGTGACAGTTGGAAAAAGTCATCAGGAATCTGAAGCCGCTTGGCCAATCCAAGGGTAATTCCACTAATTTGAAAGGATTGACTTTTATCAGCCAGTCCTGTAAAATAATCGTAACGGTACTGGATCGTGTGCTGTAAAGAAGTTGAAAATTGAACGGGTTGTTGACCTCCCAGCCAGGGCTCAGCAAAACTAAAACTGTAAGTACTGTAAAATTGGCTGGCTTGAAGGCGGAGAGATAAATTCTGCCCATCTCCCATGGGTAATGGTTTGTATGATTTTTTATCAAAAATATTCCGCATGGAGAAGTTGTTGAAGGAAAGTCCCAAAGTTCCGATAAATCCTCCTTGACCGTATCCTCCTTGTAATTCGATCTGACTGGCTCCGGATTCAACCAAATCAAAACCGATATCGATGGTTCCGGAGTTGGGGTCTACATTTTCAAATTGAGGTTCAATTTGCTCAGCGTCAAAGAAACCAAGTTGTCCCAATTCTCGTGCGGTCCGTACTAATTTATCTTTACTATATAAATCTCCAGGCTTGGCTCTGAGCTCCCTATAAATGACATGGTCATTTGTTTTGGTATTACCACGGACTTGAATATTGTTAAAACTGGCTAGCTTACCCTCAGTGACACGGATTTCAAAATTAATGGTATCGTTTATAGCACTTACTTCTACCGCATTAATATTTGAGAATAGATAGCCACTGTTCTGATACAAATTAGTAATGTCGTTGGCATCGGGTTTTGTATTGTCAGCAATTCGCTTTTTTAGCAATACACCATTGTAAGTATCTCCTTTTTTTAATCCTAAAATTTGCTGAAGAACGGCATTGGAGTAAACGGTATTGCCGATGAAGTTGATATCACCTAGGTAGTATTTATCACCCTCTTCGATTTTTAAGTTCAGGTCGATAGTATTGGATCCATCATCACTCTTTACAATAGTATCCGAAAGTATCCGGGCATCACGATAGCCTTCTTCTTTGTAAAAATCGATCAATTTTGCAAGATCTTCTTTAAAATCTTTTTCTATGAATTTGGATTTTTTCCAAAAACGAATGGATGTTTTGTGTTTGGTATTTTTGAATTTGGATTGGAGTTTACGTTGATTAAAAACTTCATTTCCATCAAAGTCAATCGCTTTGATTTTTACACGGGGACCTTTGTCTACATTGACTACCATTTTGAAGCTATTGTCTCCCGCAAGTGTATCTTTAATAGTGTTCAAGGATACTTTAGTATTTAAAAAACCTTCTTTTCGAAATTTATTTTCAATATAGTTTTTGGTATTGGTCAAAAAACTCTCGGAAAGTTTTTTTCCGGCTGTTAACTCCGTATCCGAAATGATGCCTTCAATCCTCCCTTTTTTTAGTCCCACGATTTTGACATCTGACAAAGTAGGGAGTTCTTCAATTTCAATTTCTACTGAAACTTTGTTATTCTGAACTTTAGTTACAAAAAAGTTGATATCACTAAATAGATCCAGACCCCAAAGTTTATTTATCACTGCACTAACTTCTTCTCCGGGGATGGCAATTTTCTGTCCTTTGCGCAATCCACTGTATGAAATTACGGTTTGTGCATTAAAAGTCTTAAGTCCGGAGACTTTTATAGAATCTAACACGTACATTTTTCCTTTTACAAAATCTTGTGTTTGCGCATGCACTCCACTTCCAATAAGGGAGAAGATACAAACTAGTTGATATTTGTAAATTAGATTAAGTAGTGAGTTGTTCGCTCGTTTTTCCAAATCGTCGTTCTCGTTTTCCGTAGTTTATTAATGCTTCATGCAAGTGTTCTTTGGTAAAATCGGGCCAAAGGGTTTCAGTAAAATACAATTCCGCATAGGCTATATGCCATAACAAAAAATTACTTATTCGTTATACACCACTGTTTCTATTTAATAAATCGACCGGTGGTAAATTTCGCGTATAAAGATGCTCAATTATAGTGGACTGATCAACTTTTTCAGGTGAAATTATACTATTTTTAACTTTATGAGCAATTGATTGAACCGCTCTTGTAATTTCTTCTTTGCCCCCATAATTGAGGGCAAGCGTTAATGTCATACCGGTATTATTCATGGTTTTCTTAATCACAAAATCCAACTCTTCTTTTAAGACTTTTGGGAGAGCATTTGAATCTCCAACAGATTGCAACTTAACGTCGTTATCTATCAGACGATTCAATTCCTTTTTTAAAGAATTTAACAAAAGTTTCATTAAAACATTGACCTCTTCCATGGGTCGGCTCCAATTTTCAGTGGAGAAAGTATATAAAGTGAGATGTTCAATTTCGCCAAAGGTAAATGAAATTGTGAAACCCGTGAAAATATACCAGTCATTATTCGCAATATTTCCAAATTTATAATCATTATTGGCCGCATATTGGTTTTCAGGGTTGCTTCCATCCAAATTATCTGTTAACGCATAGCGGGCTCCTATTTCAAATCCCAATACAAAGAGTGGATTGGGATTTAGTTTGAATCCCAATGTTATCGGAATGGCTAACTTTTCATCTTTGCCATAATCGTTTACTGTGGGTGGGTCAAAGGGACCGTTTGGCGTTAAGAAAAATTGGTTAAAACGGAAATAGGTCAATCCATAGAAAATATAAGGTGTAAAGTCGATCCTTTCTTTGTGAAGATTGAATTCTTTAAAATTTACTTCGATTCCTGCGGTTACTTCTTGAATGCGATTGTTTAGCTTATAAGAACGCCTAAAGCGGTTCAGGTCATTGTTATTGTATTCTGTTTCTGTAAGATTTGTAAAGGTCATCCCTCCTCTAAAAGAATAACGATCTGTGGTGTTCCATTTATAGATGATTCCAACAGCGAGGGAGTTGGGGTCAATGTATTGGTCGGTTCCTATATCACCCACATAGTTGCTTCCCCCAATAAATACTCCTAATTCGTGATATTGAGCGAGGGAAAATATTGTATAAAAGCTAAAGAATAAAAGGGCAATTTTTTTTTGCATCTATAAACAACTGAACTGTCAACCTAATTGGTGCGCTTAATAATAACCTAAAAACCCAATTTTTATTGTGTGTTTCGGCTGTCTTGCCCCCAAAAAAGTTTTTCTCGTAGGGTCTTAAAAAAGAAGTCACCTTCCAATTGTACGGTTCGGATATTAAATGCCGCTTTTTTTACCATCAAATTATTTCCATTGTCTATAGTAAAAATTCGAGAATCCAAGGATAGCAAGTGATTTCGATCTCTTCCGCTTACAGAAATCTTAATTGTAATTTGATCTGGGACGATTAAGGGGCGCATGTTAATATTATGTGGTGCTATGGGATTTAGGATCAAACATTGAGCTTCAGGGGAGACGATGGGACCTCCACTACTCAACGAATAACCCGTTGATCCTGTAGGGGTGGAAATAATCAGTCCATCCGACCAATAGGTAGTGAGGTGTTGTCCGTCCAATTCAGTTTGGATACTTAACATGGAGGTTGTATTCTTGCGATTGACACTTACTTCGTTTAGGGCGAAAGCTGTTTCTTGAAGTTCCGGAATAGAGTTTTGAGGATTTACTTCTAGTAAAGCACGCTCTACACAAGAGTATTTTCCATCAAAAAAGAGGTCTAAACCGGCTTCTAATTCGTCTCGATGGAGTGAGGTCAAAAAACCCAAGCGACCTGTGTTAATTCCCAAAATTGGTATCCCTGAGTCGCGAACTAGGGTGATGGAGCGAAGAAGGGTGCCGTCTCCTCCAACGGAAAACAAAAAATCCACTTCTTTGATGGATTGATGGTTATTAAAATAAACATGAGATCCGTCCAGATATTCTTTAAAGCGATCAACCAAGATGAAGGAATGCTCTTTTTTTTCCAAATAGTCGATGACAGATCGAACATACGATACGGTCTGAGGAGAGAAAAAAGAACTAAAGATTGCAATCTTCATGACAAATTACTTAGTGTAAAGGTACAAAACTAGGTCTAATGGGATTCGAATTGTAGGCGTTTTCTATCCGTACCAAAAAAGAATCAAAATTCTTTTAAAATTTCTTTTAGACCCATTATTTTTACCAAAAACAAATGACCACATTAAGTGTTAATATAAACAAAGTAGCTACACTTCGAAATGCAAGAGGAGGGAACGTACCGGATGTTCTTGAGGTTGCCAAAGACTTGCAACGTTTTGGTGCTCAGGGGATCACCGTTCATCCTCGTCCCGATCAAAGGCACATCCGCTACGACGATGCTCGTACACTACCCGATGTAATCACCACCGAGTTTAATATAGAAGGAAATCCCATTCCTGAGTTTATAGATTTGGTTTTGGATGTTCAACCTACGCAGGTCACCTTAGTGCCGGATGCTGTCGATGCCATTACTTCTAATGCTGGCTGGGATTCGATCAAGAATGAATCCTATCTTAAAGAGATCATCTCAGAGTTTAAAAACGCTGGGATTCGAACCTCAATTTTTGTAGATCCTGACGTTCGGATGGTAGAAGGAGCTTATGCCACCAACACTGACCGAATCGAACTCTATACGGAGTCCTATGCCCGAGAATACATTCAAAATCCCAATAAAGCAATCGCTCCATACCTTTCCGCTGCTGAAAAAGCTCTGGAATTGGGTTTGGGGCTCAATGCTGGACACGATTTAAGTTTGGATAATGTTTCTTTTTTTGCAAAAAACATCCCGGGTCTTTTGGAAGTATCTATAGGACATGCTTTGATTTGCGAGAGCTTATATTTAGGTTTTGAAAATGTAATACCTATGTATCTTCAAAGACTTTCATCTTGACCCTCGTTCACAGCAATATTATTGGAGATGGTGGGGAAGATCTTTTAATTCTCCACGGTTTTCTTGGTATGGGGGACAATTGGAAAACACATGCAAAAAATTGGGCAGCTCTGGGTTTTCGGGTTCACCTGATCGATCAAAGAAATCATGGAAGGAGTTTTTGGAGCTCAAAATTTTCCTATCCATTGATG
>JAYNHN010000004.1:8997-25751 GCA_038108035.1 Flavobacteriaceae bacterium | reverse complement strand
TCAAGATATGGTTAATTATTGTAGAGAAAATGGTATTGAAGCTGCCTTGGTCTTGGGACATTCTATGGGTGGAAAAACGGTTATGAATCTTGCTTGTTCATTTCCTAATCTCATTCGAGCCTTTGTTGTGGCGGATATCGCCCCAAAGACCTATTCGCCTCATCATCAACAAATCCTAAACGGATTGGCAAATCTTAATTTTAATCAGATGATGAATAGAAATGATGCGGATAACCAACTTTCAAAATATGTTCCCGATACAGGAACACGAATGTTTTTACTTAAAAACCTACATTGGGTGGAGCCTGGTAAATTGGGCTTAAGATTAAATATTGAAGTTTTGAAGAACGCGAGTCATACAATTGGTCAAGGATTGAATTCAAAAATGATGTCCAATCATCCTTGTTTATTTGTTAAAGGGGCAAATTCAGAGTACATTTTGGACTCAGATGTACCAATGATCAATTATCACTTTCCCAACGCAGAACATCGAACCATACCCAATGTGGGTCATTGGCTTCATGCTGAAAAGCCAAAACTCTTTTTTAGTATAGTTACTGAGTGGTTACAAGCACAATTGAGATCCCAATAGTTTAGAACAACGATTTAAATTAAAGAGTAGTTAGTAAGTATGCCTCTCTTATTCTATTTTTGTAGTCATTTTAAAAGTAGGAGAAACGATTTTGATTTCTTGTAAAGCAAAAATTGGAAAGTATTCGTTGGTTTAAACTACTTAGAAGTAAATTAAATATATGAAAGCATTAATTCGATTAGCTACTTTTGAAGACAGTCAAGCTATTTTAGATCTAATTCAAGAATTAGCACTTTTTGAGAAGGAGCCTGAGAGTGCCGAACTCTCAATTGAAGATATTCAAAACTGCGGATTCGGAGAAAAACCCATGTTCCAGTGCTTTGTTGCGGAATGGAATCACCAAGTTGTGGGGATGGCCTTATTCTACCCGCGTTTCTCTACATGGAAAGGGCCTACTTTTCATTTGGAAGATTTAATCGTTTCAGAAGCTTATAAAGGAAAAGGATTTGGTACTCAACTGTATTCTACCTTTATAGGATATGCATATGAAAAAGGGGCACAACGACTGGATTGGAATGTATTAAACTGGAATTTACCAGCGGTCAAATTTTATAAAAATAGTGGTGCGAATGTCTTGAGTGATTGGGATACGGTTCAGATGGATCGTGAGGGAATGAAAGCCTATCTATCAAAAAATTAAGGATTCAATGAAAGTATTTAAATTTGGTGGTGCATCGGTAAAAGATGCCGCAGGAGTTCGAAATTTAGTTCATATTTTAAAGACGGTTGGTTATCGAGATACTTTGATTGTGATTTCGGCTATGGGTAAAACAACCAATGCATTGGAAAAAATTATTGAAGAGTACTTTGAGAACAAAAGCCAAACTCCTCCCGGCTTTCTTACACTTAAAGAATACCATCTTCAAATTGTAGAAGAACTTTTTGATACTCATCAGGAATCGGTAAGTGCCAAAATACATCTTCTCTTCGAAGAGCTTTATCGATTTTTAAAGGGAAATAAATCGCCGAACTACAGTTTTGTTTACGATCAGGTGGTTTCCTTTGGAGAGCTATTATCGACTACAATAGTAAGTTATTTTCTTCAGCAACAAGGATTGGATAATTTTTGGTTGGATGCACGAAACTGTATAAAAACAGATGATTATTTTCGTGCGGCCAATTTAGACTGGGAATTAACTCAGGCCTTAGTGAAGGAAGAATTGGGATTTAATTCTTTGGTCATTACTCAGGGTTATATTGCCAGTAATTCCAATAATTTCACAACTACGCTTGGAAGAGAGGGTTCGGATTATAGCGCGGCCATCTTTGCCTATGTGTTGAATGCAGAGTCGGTCACTATCTGGAAGGACGTTCCGGGAGTACTCAATGGGGATCCTCGAGTCTTTCAAAACACCCAATTGTTAAACCAAATCTCATACAGAGAAGCTATCGAGTTGGCCTTCTACGGAGCCTCAGTAATTCATCCCAAAACTTTACAACCGCTTCAAAGAAAAGAAATACCACTTTTTGTAAAATCATTTGAAAATCCAACAGAACCTGGCTCATCTATATCTAAAGGAAAAACCTTAGAGCCCCATATTCCTTGTTATATTGTGAAAAAGGATCAAGTATTACTCCGGTTGTCGTCTATTGATTTTTCGTTTATAGTGGAAGAGAACATCAGCTATATTTTTGGTTTATTGCACGAATATCAAATGCCTGTTGAGTTGATTCAAAATTCAGCAATTAGTTTTTCGGTATGTGTCAATAATAAGTACAAACGTTTGGATGAATTGGTCTTGGTTCTGCGTTCTCGATTCAATGTTGAGGTCAGAGAGGAGGTGGATCTTTTTACCATTCGCCATTTTGATGCAAAAGCTTCTCAGTTTATCAAAAAAATGAATCGAACGATCTTACTTGAACAACGATCGGAGGAAACGGCTCAGTTTGTTATGGGTTAATATTCAAATTTGTTTTAACAAAATGGCTGCAAAATTCCTTTATTTCCTCTCGAGTCTTTCTAAAAGCCTCTAGAATTTCGGTTTTGGAACCCGCTTTTTTGGAAGGATCCGAAAAGTTTCGATGAATTCGAATTGCATTTTTGGAAGGTATAATGGGACAGTTTTCGGCAGCGTGATCGCAAACGGTAATGATAAAATCAAAATGAACATCACTGTATTCATCGACGTGGTTTGAGGTGTTTTTTTGGATATCAATCCCTTCCTCTGCCATTGTTGCTATTGCTTTGGGATTGACTCCATGAGTTTCAATACCGGCACTGTAAATGTGGGTAGTACCACCGGTAAAATAGTTTAACCAGCCATGTGCTATTTGACTTCTACAAGAGTTACCGGTGCATAAAACCAGTACATTCTTTTGAGTATTCATAATTGTACAATTTTTTTCAAAATGGTTTGGGCCAACTTACGATGACTTTCAACGGTCCAACCTCCTACATGAGGACTTAGTAGTACATTTTCAGCTTTAAGTAAATAGGTTAATTCAAAGGGAGGGTTGCTGTCCTTAAAAACCGATTGAAAAGAAGAGGACTCGTGTTCTAAAACATCCAATCCGGCACCCAAAATTTTTCCTGATTCAAGTGCAGAAACCAAATCCTTTGTAACCACGGCTTTTCCTCTTGCTGTATTGATCAACCAGAACGGTTTCTTCATGTTTTCAATAAATATGCTATCAATCATTCCGATGGTTTGGGATGTTTGGGGAATGTGCAAACTCAAAATGTCAGCTTCATTTTGAAGAATGTTCAAGGGAACTTGTTTTGCGTTATTGTCCTCTAAATTCTGTTGAATGTCATGAAAAATAATTCGAGCATCAAAGCCTTTAAGTTTTTTTGAAAAGCTTTTACCTGTATTTCCATAACCGATGATGCCCACAGTTTTTCCTTCAATTTCCCAACCTCGGTGTTCTTCTCTGAGCCAATTACCGTTTTGGATACTTTGATGCCCCAACCGAAGTTTATTCATCAAGCTCAATAATAACCCAAGTGCATGTTCGCCTACCGCATTCCGATTGCCCTCTGGAGCGGCAAAAAGTTTGATATTTTTCGAGTCAGCGTACTCCACATCAATATTTTCTAGACCCGCACCAAGGCGTGCAATAAATTTGAGTGCAGTGGCTCGATTCAAGAATTCTCGATCAATGGGAAATCGACTTCGAACTACCAAGCCTTCATAGAGATGGAGGTTTTTTTTAATTTCTTCTAGGGGTGTATGATAGGCTTTCACATTGGTATAGCCGTGAAATTCTAAACCTTCAATGAGCAGTGGGTGATTTTCATCAACATGTAAAATTTGCTTTGTATTCGTCAAAACCCTAGTGCGATTTTAGCAATATAAAAGAAGAGAAAAATTCCAAAAATATCGTTTGCCGTAGTAATAAAAGGGCCTGTAGCAATTGCGGGATCAATTCCTTGTTTATTGAGTATAATGTGAACAAAAGTGCCTACCAAAGCCGCTACTACAATTACTAACATCATTGATGCAGCAATGGTCGTACTCACGATCAAAGGTTGGTGAAGAAGCATTCCAAACAAAATAATAACCACCGCCAGTGCAAAACCATTGATCAAACTCAACCCAATTTCCTTGAGAAGTCGATTAAAGAGAGAACCTTTTACAGCATCGTTTGCCAGGCCCTGAACAATGATGGCAGAGGACTGAACACCCACATTTCCTGCCATTGCTGCTATTAGGGGGGTGTAAAAGAACAAATTCCTAAGAGAAGGTTCTTCCATTACCGATTCAAAATCTTGTAAAATAAAAACACTCCCCAGCCCACCCAAAAGACCTAAAAAAAGCCAAGGTAAACGTGCTTTAACCAATTCAAAGATCGTGTCATCGGCTTCTACATCATTGGAGATTCCGGCTGCAAGCTGATAATCTTTTTCTGCTTCTTCCTTAATAACATCCACCACATCATCTATGGTAATTCTTCCTAAAAGTTCTTTTTTTGAATTGACAACAGGAATCGCTTCCAAATCGTATTTTGACATAATTTTTGCAACCTCTTCGTTAACCTGATCAACGGTTACATAATCTACTTTGGGTATATAAATGTCTTTAACTTTGTCTTTGGAATTGGCCGTGATTAGGTCTTTTAACGAAAGCCTTCCTTTAAGCCTGTTTTTTTCGTCTACCACATAGATAGAATGAACTCGAGTAACATTTTCGGCCTGGGCTCTCATTTCATTAAGACATTTTAAAACGCTTAAATCTTCTTTGACTTTTACCAGTTCTTTGGCCATCATCCCACCGGCAGTATTTTCGTCATAACGAAGCAGATCTCGAATGTCTTTGACATGTTCATCATCTTCGATTTGAGACATGACTTTTTCTTGTCTGGATTCGGGGAGTTCCAAGATCAGGTCGGTGGCATCATCGGTGTCCAATTCGGCAACTTCTTTGGCGATTTCCTTAGCCGAAAGATTTTCTAAAATTCGTTCTCTTATATCAAGATCCACCTCAGCTAATGCTTCGGCTGTTTTTTCACTTTTTAGGAGTTTGACTAGGTAGGTAGATTCCTCTACAGAGAGTTGTTCAATTATCTCAGCGATATCGGCATAGTGAATGGGTCTTAACTTTCTTTTAAGACGGGTATTCTCCCCCTGATCTATGAGGTTTCTAATTTCGTCTAAAAAGGGTGTGTTAATCTGAAATGTTGCCATGGCCAATCCTTTTTGTCAGTTGGATAAAGTCAGAACCCGAGAGCTTCTCCGGACGTTGTCCAAAGATAGTATCTTCTCTTAATATATCGGGAATGTTGAGTGTTTTTAAACTGTTTCGTAAGGTTTTTCGACGCTGTTGAAAGCTTAATTTAATAATTTTATAAAGTAAAACTTCATCACAGTCTAGGACAAAATTTTCTTTTCTAACCATTTTCAATACTGCCGAATCCACTTTTGGTGGAGGATTGAATACGGAAGGTGGAACAGTAAATAGATACGTGGTCCCGTAGAACAATTGAGTCAGGACAGAAAGAATCCCGTATTTTTTTGATCCAGGGGGTTCGCAAATTCTCTCGGCCACTTCCTTTTGAAACATGCCTGCAAAGAAGGGAATCTGATTTCTGTGTTCAAGGGTTTTAAAAACAATTTGGGATGAAATATTATAGGGAAAATTACCAATAATGGACAAGGATTGTTTATCAAAAATTTTTTTGATGTCTAACTTAAGAAAATCACCCTCTAGAATAGAAATTTCTAATTCGGTGTATTTGTTTTTAAGGTATTCAATGGATTCTTTGTCAATTTCAATAAGATGAAGCGATGGAGACTTGGGGATCAGGAATTGGGTGAGCACACCCATTCCGGGACCAATTTCTAAAACTAGGTTCGTGGCAGAGTCATCAATTAAATCCGCAATTTTTTTTGCGATTGATCGATCAGTTAAAAAATGCTGACCCAATTTTTTCTTAGCCCGAATCGCTTTCATTTATGTGCACTTATAAGTTCTAAACGGGTTTCAAAAAACAAGACCTGATCCCCAAAACGTTTGCGGATTTCTACTTTGTCTTGGGGTGCTTTTTCTACTAAGTAATTTTGGACCAACTCTTCCGAATCACTTTTATACTGGATGGCGTAGGTAGGGTCTGAATTTTCATCTAGATGAACTTTCAAAATGTGAATTTCCTTAAAATAGTCTGATTCTAAAACATTTGGAATAAAAGAGTCTTGCATCCAGACGATCCATTCTTCGACGATCTCTGGTGCAACTTGTGAGGTGACGTTGTAAATAATCATGAAGTGATTTGATCAAATCCTGTGTAGGGTACAAGTACTTTAGGGATAGAAATCCCATTTTCTGTCTGGTAATTTTCAAGCAAACCGGCCACTACCCGGGGGAGGGCTAAGGAACTACCATTGAGGGTGTGAACATTTCGCTTATTGCCATTTTTGTCTTTGTATCGAAGTTGAAGACGCTCCGCTTGAAAGCTGTTAAAAGTGGAAACAGAGCTAATTTCTAACCAACGTTCTTGAGCAGTTGAATAAATTTCAAAGTCATAAGTAAGGGCAGAGGTAAAACCGAGATCTCCACCACACAGACGTAGTATTCTGTATGGGAGTTCGAGTTCTTCCAAAATGGATTTGACATGTTCTACCATTTGATCGAGAGCAGATAAGGCGTTTTGAGGTTCTTCAATACGGACAATCTCGACTTTATCAAATTGATGCAATCGATTCAGACCTCGAACATGCGCTCCATAGCTTCCAGCTTCTCTTCGAAAACAAGGAGTGTATCCCGTTAAGCAAATTGGGAGCTGGGAAACGTCTAAAAGTGAATTGCGATATAAATTGGTTAGAGGTACTTCAGCAGTAGGAATTAGATACAAGTCATCATTTTGAACATGATACATTTGCCCTTCTTTGTCGGGAAGTTGCCCCGTACCAAATCCGGAAGCTTCATTTACCAAGTGGGGCACTTGCATTTCTTGATAGCCCGCTGCAGTGTTTTTATCCAAAAAATAATTGATTAACCCTCTTTGCAATCGAGCTCCTTTTCCTTTATAAACTGGAAATCCGGCTCCAGTAATTTTATTGCCCAATTCAAAATCAATCAAGTCGTATTTGCTGGCCAGTTCCCAATGAGGCAGAGCTTTACTCCCTAAATCGGGAATGGCCCCTGATCTATAAATCTCTTCGTTGTCTTCATCTGAATTTCCACTGGGGACGCTTTCGTGTGGCACATTAGGGACTTGGGTTCGCAATTCATAGAGTGAAGCGCTTGTTTTTTGAAGTTGTTCTTGGAGTACTTTAGTTTCTGTTTTGAGTGAAGCAGTTTTGATTTTTAAGGTATTGGCTTTTTCAGTTTCTCCACTTTTGAACAACATCCCGATTTCTTTGGCCATCTGATTGGCTTTGGCTAGATGTTGGTCAAGTTCTGCTTGTTGCGATCTGCGATCTTGATCCAAAGTAAGGATTTGGTCAATCACTTCCGTTTGATCCGAATTTCTTTTTTTCAAGCCTTTTAACAAGTCTTCTTTGTGTTCTCTAATGTATTGCAGTCCAAGCATGGAGAATTGTTTTTTGCAAAAATAAAGTAATTTTAATTCTACTCTTTTTTAATCAAAGTTTCTTTACAAATTTCTTTATCTTTTATTAATTGTATTTTTAAGGCCTCGAGGGATTCAAATTTTTTTTCATCTCGTATTTTTTCTAAAAAAGAAATTTGTAATGTTTTTTCGTACAGGTCTCTATTGAGATCAAAAATATGAACCTCTAAAGTTTGATGTCTTCCATTTAAGGTAGGTCTGAAACCAATATTCATCATTCCAAAATAGTTGTTTGCTTCAACGTTCACAGATACAAGATAAACTCCATGAGATGGAACGATTTTGTAGGATTCTTGAAGCTGGAGGTTGGCGGTAGGAAAGGTCAATTTTCTTCCGATACCTTCCCCTCGAATAACTTTTCCCGAAAGTTGAAAGGGACGACCCAAAAACTCTTGAGCTTTCTTAAAATTACCTCTTGAGATGGCCTTTCTGATTTTTGTTGAACTAACCGTTATATCTGAAATGTCTTGAGCAGGGATAACAATTACTTCAAAATTGTAGGTTTTTCCAAAAGAAATCAAATCCTCAACGGTGGCTTCTCTATTTCGACCAAAACGATGATCGTAACCAATCAAAAGTGTGGCGATTTGAAGCTGATTAACGAGTACGTCTCTAGTAAATTCCAAGGCTGACAAACGAGAAAATTGTTTGGAAAATGGATGAATGATCAAATGATCCACGCCGAGTTGTTTTAGATAAGACTCTTTTTCTTCAAGCGTATCAATGAGTTTGATGTTCGATTCTTTTTGAAGAATCATTCTGGGGTGGGGAAAGAAAGTCAAAACATTAGCCAGAAGATTTTGTTGGCGTGCTTTTTTAACCAAAAGGCGAATAATCTTCTGATGCCCAATGTGTACTCCGTCAAAAGTGCCAATTGTTAAAATACTTTTGGATGAAGTTTTATAGTTTTCAATGCCTTGTATCACATTCATTAAAAAATGACCCTTGGTTTAGTGAGACAAAAATAAGTCATTATGGTGGATAGACTAATTTCTTTGCTTATTTTTAGCCAAGTAATAGATTTATTTTGTTAAAGAAAAGAACCCTTCACTTGCTTTTTTTTCGATTCTTAGGAATACTATTTCTGTTATTTTCGTTTTCAAAAATAGAAGCTCAGGAAGTTTGGACCCAAATGGAATCTAATACACCCGGAACGGCTTACTTTACCAAGAAAGTGGATGAGTCTTTTTATAGGTTAGCCCCTTCTAAACTCTATTCAAAAATTTCAACCTCAAAAAAGGAAATAACCCCCTCTTTGATTTTACCCAATGAAAGGGGGGAAATGGAGACCTTTTCAATTCGAATGATTCCCATTTTATCGAAATCGTTGTCCCAACGATTTCCTGAAATTAAAACTTATGAAGGGAGAAGTATAGACCGTCCTAATGTGAGAGTCCGTTTGAGTCTTCACCCACAAGGTGTTCACGCTTGGATTAAACGCACAGATGCCCCCGATTTTTTTATTCAACCCGTTCGAGGTAAAAACAATGTGCATTTTGCCTATACCAAATCTAAAAGAGATCGAAGTACAGCTCTTTTTTGTAAAACAGCAGAAACCATCGCAAAAGAAAAAATAGAACCGCTAACTTCCAAGAGTCCAATGGCCAATAATGACCTAAAAATTTTCCGAATTGCAATTGCAGCCACTGGTGAGTACACCCAATTTTGGGGGGATAATGATGACAGCAATGGAACCAATCAGGAAGATGCTTTGGGTGCAGTAGTCAGTACTATTAATCGAATAAGTAGTGTTTTTGAAGATGAATTAAATATACGTTTGGAATTGGTCTCCAATGAAAATTTACTTTACGCGGATGCAGCCTCGGATCCCTTTTCTAGTAGTAGTGGATACCCCACAGAACTGCAAGCGACCATTGATCAGCAGTTGGGAAATGATCAATATGATGTAGGACATTTATTTGATTATGGAGAACCCAATGGAGATGCAGGATGCATCGGTTGTGTTTGTAGCGAAGGATTGAAGGCAAGAGGATATTCCATCCATCCCTTCGAAGATGTTTATGGAGGTGTTTATCAGAGTGATTATTTCGATCTAGATTATGCAGGACATGAGATAGGGCATCAATTCGGTGCCTATCATACTTTTGCTTTTGATTTTGAAGGCACTGGTGTGAATGCGGAACCAGGAAGCGGTTCCACGATCATGGGCTATGCAGGAATTACTGGAGAAGACGATCTTCAGTATCACGGAGATGCCTATTTCCATTACTATA
Organism: Flavobacteriaceae bacterium; assembly: GCA_038108035.1. Taxonomy (GTDB): domain Bacteria; phylum Bacteroidota; class Bacteroidia; order Flavobacteriales; family Flavobacteriaceae; genus MS024-2A. The sequence continues at coordinate 15,917 of JAYNHN010000004.1, read as the reverse complement.
GTATCCAAAATATTTTGCAGTATATCGGTGGGATCGATTGTGCGACCATTGAAGAAATTAACACGCCCCCTTTTACTGCCAATGCAGGCCCAGATTACAGTATACCGATCGGCACGGCATATGAATTAAAAGCTCAAAATGTAGAAGTACAGCAGGGACTTACATTTTGTTGGGAACAATTGGATAGCGGTCAGGTTGGGGCTGATGATTTTGGGCCCAACAACACAGCCGGCTCTATGGCAAGATCGTTACCCCCACAAGAAAGTCCTTTAAGATTGATTCCAAAAATCGACCGTATTTTAGAAAATAATTTGACACAAACCAATCCGACAGTTTTTAGTGCATGGGAAACAGTTCCTCTTGTCGGAAGAGTATTGAATTGGGGTTTGACGGTTCGAAAAGATTTTGGTAATTCAGTTCATCTGGAAAGAGATGCCATGCAGATTGCCGTTGTGGCTTCTGCTGGCCCCTTTGAGATTACTTCTCAAAAAGCTGAAAATTTATCCTGGGAAGGTGGAGATCTGGAGACCCTTACGTGGAATGTAGCAGAAACCCATCTGCCGCCGATCAACGTTTCTAAGGTTTCGATCTATCTATCCACTGATGGAGGCGAATCTTTTCCAATCCTTCTGGCTGATGCGGTTCCCAATAATGGAAGTGCAACGATACTGGTACCCAATACGATAGATACTGATCAAGCTCGCATTAAAATTAAGGCTCAAGATGGGATCTTTTTTGCCGTTAATCAAAATGAATTTAGCGTGCGCTCACGTGAGTTGATTATTCGCTTTGATGCATATGAACAAAATAACTGCTCTCTGAATACCCTTCGCTATGATTTTAGTGTTGAACGATTGAACACTGCCGATGAGAATTTTAGTCTGAGTGTGGATGATCTGCCTTCTGGAGTTGAGGTACAATTTTCTAAAAACCAATATCAATCATCGGATCTGGAAGGTTTTATTACCTTTAACGGGCTGGATGAGCTCGCTCCAAATGACTACACATTCAATGTTAACGTTAATTTGAATAATCAATCCGATAGTTTTGAAATCCGATTGAATCAGAGAAGCAAACTGGATACAGCACCTTTAATCCAAAGTCCTGCAAACGAATCTTTAAACGAAAGTGTTAATCCTGAACTGGTTTGGGAAGAATCGATCAATTACGATCAGTTTAGGGTTCAGATGGCCTTAGAAGATAATTTTCAAAACTTAATTGTTGATACCTTGATTACTAACTCGAGTTTAAACGTTGAGGGACTGAATAGTAAGACATATTATTATTGGCGGGTTCAGAGTCAAAACCAGTGTGGGACGAGTCCTTTCTCCGAAGTGTATTCTTTTGAAACGGATGAAATTTCGTGTCTGAATTTCAGTTCAACAAGTCTTCCAAAATCATTACAAGATGCTTCTAGTACTCAAGAAGGGAAAACTCTGGCTTCAATTAATGTGAATTATGATTTGCCCATAGTGGATTTGGATGTTTTAGTAGATATTGAACATACTTGGGTAGAGGATTTGAGAATCCTATTAGAAACCCCGAATGGAGAACAATTTTTATTAACCAGTGAATTGGGTGGATCGGATGATAATTATACTCAAACCCTCTTCGACCAAGAGGCCACTGAAAACATTTTTGATGGAGAACCTCCTTTTACCGGACGGTTTAAGCCTGTGCAAAGTATCCGCTCTTTGAATGGAACCTCTGCTCTGGGAATTTGGAAATTGATTGTGATTGATAAATATGTTGAAGATACAGGTAGTTTACTTGAATTTAGCCTTAATGTATGTGTTATGGGAATTCCGCTTCCCAATTCTGACGGCGACTCCATTGTAGATGTTTCGGATAATTGTCCTGAAATCACCAACGAAGATCAGTCGGATATGGATGGAAATGGTATAGGTGACGTATGTGATATCTTTTCTCCATTAAATATAACCTTAAGCAAAAAGAATGTAAGTTGTCCCGATAAATCAAATGGGATTTTGACCTTTGATGCTCTTGCAGACTTTATCTATACAGCTGATATTTTAGGACCCGATGGTTACCAAAAAAGTGAAACTTTTACGACTCAAGGAAAAGCATTGAACGGTTTGGGGGCTGGTGTCTATTCCATTTGTGTTACAAGCGATTCGTTTGAAACTTTTGAATACTGTTTTGAGACAGAAATAATGGAGCCCGATAAACTGGAAGTTCTAACGGTCTATGATCCCGGAAGTAGTCTATTGGATTTATCGCTTTCCGGGGCAGAGGATTACCAAGTTTTGGTTAATGGGAAAAAATACACTTTTTCTCAAACCGATAAAGCGCAGGTTCTCCTTTCACAAAAGATAAATTATATTCAAGTTAGTACTAAAACCTCCTGTCAGGGAACTTTTGAAAAATGGTTAAATGTAGGTGAGAATGCTCAAGTTTTCCCCAATCCAGTAATTGGACCGGCAACCCTTATTATACCTGAAAATAAAATAGCAAGCCTTTCCCTTTATGCTGCCAATGGTCGATTGGTTTGGGATGATCAGGTCTCCTCTTTTAAAGATAACAAATTTGTAATTCCTATGGAAAAAAGGACGACCGGATGGTATGTTTTAAAAATAAACTATGGTAGCCATTCGGAAATAATCAAATTATTGAAACGATGAAAAAACTATGGATTTTATCGTTGGTGAGTTTATTGGGCTGTGGACCGGATCCCATTCCAGCTCCTGAACCGACCCTTTTGATTTCCCCCACGAATTTAAACAGGTGTACGAGTGCGAGTCTAGTAAATACCAACGAGCGTCAAGTTGCTTTTCAATGGACAACTTCGTTGCATACCGATTTCTATGAATTGATCATTCAAAATGCGATTAGTGGTGAGCAAACTAAAGTGAATACTACTCTTTTAAAAGAGTCGGTAATTTTATCGAATGGAGCCCCCTATCGCTGGTACGTTCTCTCAAAATCTACTGCTATAGAGCAGACTGCAAAAAGTTCAGAATGGCAGTTTTACTTGGAAGCCAATCCTCAGTCGAGTCATATTCCTTTTCCAGCTTTACTGGTTGAGCCACCACAAGATGCTTTTGTGGATCTAGAGGAATCGGGTAGTATTATCCTTCAATGGGAAGGAAATGACTTGGACGATGACATCAGTACATATGATCTATATGTTGGGAATAGTGAAACGGATTTGGACTTGGTCGATCATGGTTTGACCAGTTCAGACTATTCACTTCCTGTATCGGCAGCCACAATATATTTTTGGCAAATAGTTACAACCGATCGGGAGGGTAACCAATCTTATTCATCTGTTTTTCAGTTTACAACCAATTAATTTTATTGACCGTTGAATCGATTCATCGCTCGCTGAATTCCTTCCAACCCAAAACTGATAATTGCATCTTTGCAAAGGTCTATTCGTTGGGGTAACTGTTTGGATTCTTGATCATTCCAGGGGTCAAGAACAAATTGAACTTGATCGTAAGCTTTTTTTTCTTGTCCAATTCCAAAACGAAGTCGTGGGTAGTTGGGTGTATTCAATTGGGCTTCAATATCTTTAAGTCCATTGTGACCTGCGGGACTTCCCTTTCCTCTGATTCGAATACTTCCGAAGGGGAGATGCAGTTCATCGGTGAGAATCAAAATATTTTGCAAGGGAATTTTTTCTTTTAATGCCCAATAACGGACGGCCTTCCCACTTCGATTCATAAAAGTAGTAGGTTTAATTAAAATAAATTGCTTCCCTTTTTTTTTAAAAGTTGTTTGACTGGCTAGTTTTTTAGATTCCCAAGAACACTCCAAACTGGCTGCCAAATGATCTAAAATGGAAAAACCTACATTATGTCGGGTATTTTCGTATTCCAATCCGATATTACCAAGCCCTACAATTAAATATTTATTCATTTCCAAAGAGGGTTTTTTGACTTTAAAGATTGATTTTAATGAAAACATGATAGCTAAAATAAAAAAAGCATGTGATTCATGAATCACATGCTTCTTGCTATTTTAAAAGACGAATGGTTTTATTCGCCAGCAGTTTCGGTTGATGCTTCACTTTCAACTCCTTCATCGTCTAGGTCAACGGCATTTTTCATCGATGCTCTAGAAGTACGTACTTGACAAACTACGGTATTATCCGGATGAAGTAGAGCGTACTCGTCTGATTGTAATTCAGCAGTGTAGAGTTTATTCCCGAGTTCCAATTTTGAAATATCAGCAAGAATATAGTCCGGTAAATTTTTAGGAAGTGCTTTGACGCGAAGCTTTCGCTTGTTCAAACTAAGTACACCACCACTATTTAAAACACCAGGTGCGGCTCCCTCAACTCTAACTGGGATATTCATTGAGATTTCTTTATCATCAAAAAGACGATAGAAATCAACATGAAGAATTTTATCTGTTAAAGGGTGAAACTGGATGTCTTGAAGAATGGCGTTTACCTTACTTCCGTCTTCTAGTGTAATAATCACTGTGTGTGCATTGGGTGTGTAAACCAGTTTACTGAAATCAAGCTCCTGTGCTGAAAAGTGTAGAGGTTCTCCTCCACCATACAAAACACAAGGAACTCTTCCAGCATTGCGTAAAGCTTTGGTTGCTACCTTACCTACGCTTTCTCTTTTAGAACCTTTAATGGTAATAGATTTCATAATTTTCACTTCTTTATTTACATTATAAATTTTGAACTTATAGACTGATTGTAATGTACATTTTTCATTACTTCAGCAAATAATGGGGCGCAAGATAATACTTTTACTTTAGGGTGGCTAATTTTTGGAGGAATTGAATCCGTTACGATCAATTCTTCCATTTGTGACTTTTCAATTTTTTCATAAGCGTTTCCGGATAAAATGGCATGGGTACAGATGGCTCGGACTGATAATGCACCGCGTTCTTTCATTAGGTCGGAGGCTTTGGTGAGCGTCCCGGCAGTGTCCACCATATCATCGACTAGTATGACATGCTTTCCTTTAACGTCACCAATTAACTCCATATGGGAAATTACATTTGCTTTTTCTCTTTGTTTATAACAAATAACAACATCGCTGCTTAAATATTTAGAATAAGCATAGGCTCTTTTGGAACCTCCCATATCGGGTGAAGCAATCGTTACATTGTCCAGATTGAGTGATTTAATATAGGGTAGAAATAAAGTCGATGCAAAAAGGTGATCTACGGGCTTTTCAAAAAACCCTTGAATTTGATCGGCATGTAAGTCCATTGTGATGATTCGGGTTGCTCCAGCTGTTTCAAGTAATTTGGCAATTAATTTAGCGCCAATGGGAACTCTGGGTTTGTCTTTACGATCTTGTCGTGCCCAACCAAAGTAGGGCATTACTGCAGTAATGTGTCTTGCTGAAGCCCGTTTTGCGGCATCCAACATCAAAAGCATCTCCATCAAGTTTTCGGATGAGGGATGCGTAGAACCTATAATGAATACCCGTGCACCCCGAACCGATTCTTCAAATGAAGGCTGAAATTCTCCGTCACTGTATCTTGAGAAATTTACTTTTCCGATTTCGATGCCAAATTCTTTGGCTATAGATGTGGCTAGTTCATTACTTTGAGTGCAAGGAAAGATTTTTGCTGGTGTTTCCATGGAATTGTATAAGTCTACAAATCTAAAAAATAAATAAGTGTTCTCGATTAATGTTGATTTTAAATTGTCAGAAAAAATAATTTAGTATTTTTGCTCTCCTTTGTCATAAAACGAAGACCTAATTAGGAAGCCTCGGTGGCGGAACTGGTAGACGCGCTGGATTCAAAATCCAGTTCTTTCGGGAGTGTGGGTTCGATTCCCACCCGAGGTACAATACGGGACAAATTTGATTTTTCAAATTTGTCTTTTTTTTTCCTCTTAAAACCTTACTGTTTTTACAAAGCAGAAGAAATGTTAATTTAAATTCATGGGTTTGAAATTGATTATTTTCAAGTATGAATTTTTGAGGGAATATCGAACCAATAATTTGTCTTTTCAAATATAAGCTCGTTAACTAAAGACTCATTGATTCCTTTTTCGATTTGTTCTGTTTCATGCAAATAAAAACTCTAAAATATTTAAGCAGTAAAACCCGAAAACACTTTATTTTGCCTCATTATTTGGTAATCCTTTTTCCAATCTATACCCAACTCAATATATAAGTACTACGCCTAGAATTAAAACAATAAAAAACCTTCCAGTTTTGTTTTTAATACAAAATGCTCCTTATTTTAAGCTTGAGTTTCTAAACTTATTTTTAAATCATCATTGTCAGAAATAAAATAATAATTCCCATTTTTGAATGACACTTATCACTAAGTGCCTTTTGTCAAGCATTATTCATTTTTCATCATTACCTAAAGGAGTAACGCCTAAAAGAATTTGATTTAATTCATTCCTAACTTCATTTTTAAACGCTCCATCCAAGTATGAAGGAATGTGATAATAAGTGAAAAGAATAAATTCATCCATTGAATTTATTCTCTTTGAAATAGAAAAAATCATCAGACCCCTCTTATACAGATGCCTCCAATCCCCAACGCATTTTATCTTATCCTATAAAGTTTAAAAATTATATAATAGTTCACAATGTGAACTTAAAATTATGCTCTTTCATTCATTGAAAAAAAGCTTTGGATATTTTAGAAGGTTCGATTTCCTTTTTCCTCTACTCCAAGAGCAAACCGCTATTGCGAATTTTTTAGACAGAAAAACAGTGAAAAGAGATCAAACAATAGTACAAAAAGATTAGTTGACAAAACTCTTAAAAGAGCCCTAGCTAGGGCTCTTTTAAGATAAACAACAAGAAATATATGTGTGGTATTTATGGGTTTCAGGATTGCAAAACGATAGTTTATCGTTAAGTATTAAGAAGTCAATGTCTCTAAGAGGACCTGATGATTTTACTTTTTTACAAACGATAAATTTAATTTGGGGCTTTTATGACTTTCAATCATTGATTTAT
>JAYNHN010000004.1:4849-8987 GCA_038108035.1 Flavobacteriaceae bacterium | reverse complement strand
GTCCTGGCAAGCATTTTTAATGAAGATAAATCGTTGGTATTTGTCTTTAATGGTGAGATTTATTACTATTAAAAAAATTAATGAGGGAGTTGAAAACAAAAAGGCACACGTTTCTAACTGAAGGGTAAAGTGAAGTATTAGTCCACGGCTATCAGGAGTGTGGGTAAAAGAAGTACTCTCTAAAATCCGAGGTATATTTGCTTTTACTATTTATGATGTAAAAAAAACAAGGTCTTTCTTGCCGGAAATCATTTTGGTATTAAAGCATTGTACTTCTCATACGATAACGGATCAATAAAGATCTGCAACCACTGTTTGAAAAGTATTTGAATAAAAATACTATCCAGAAATTGGGTCTTTTTGATGCTTATGAGGTTTAAACTTTATTTGACATGAACAGATCAAAGAAAATAGATGCATCGATTATTTTATTAAGTTTACTTTACATTCATATTTGGCTGGTAAAATTTAGAGTTAAAGACTTGTGTCTTATTAATTAATGGCTTATACCCAAGAGTAGTTAATTAATTTAGGGAAAGGCAGTAATTAATTCGTCCTCATTAATTGCGATTTATTATTGGTTTTATAGGCCTATAATCTGGTTTGAACCTTCTTATTGAAGAATAAGTTTATATTTGTGAATGAATCTCTTATAACACTATATTATGCGATTGTTAATCTTTTTATTGTTTTTTATTCCTCTTTTTGGATTTTCGCAAATTTCTTTGGATGATTTAAAAAAGGCAGGTATAAACTCTGAAAATGATCTTAGAGATCTTGGTGTTTCACAAAGTGAAATAGACGCTTTGAAAGCAGAGTTTTTGGCAGAGCAAACTAGTAGTGGTTCTCCTACCAATCCACAAAATGCACAGCCTGCAGCTAAAAAAAATGAGATAGAGGAAAAGATTGTTGTATCAAAAAAAGACAGTGTTCCAGAAAGAGTTTTTGGACAATCAATTTTCAGATCGGGCGCAATTAATATTCAACGAAACAGCGATAGAATTGATCCTGCTCCAAATTATAAGCTTGGTACTGGTGATAAAATATCTGTTACAATTTGGGGATTGTCCCAATTTAGTGGAGAGTTTACATTAGATGAGCTTGGTAATATAACTCCCGATCTTGTCGGTAGGATTAATTTGAAGGGTAAAACTTACAGTCAAACACAAAGTATAATCCGCAAAAGATTTAAGCAAGTTTATCGGTTTAATTCCTCGGAAATCTCAATTACATTATCTTATTCAAAGCTGATTTCGGTTAATGTTGTTGGAGAGGTCGTTTCACCTGGAACCTTCTCAATTCCTTCTATAAATTCTGCCTTTAACATTTTGACTTTGGCGAATGGTTTAAATACTAATGGTTCAGTAAGAAATATTGTTGTCGTTCGCAATGGAGTTGTTGTGAGTACATTGGATGTTTACAAATTTTTGAATAATCCGGATGAAAGTACTCTTGCGTATCTATCGGATGGAGATTTTATTTTGGTGCCAGTAATTGAAAATATTATAACAATACAGGGACAAATTCGTAAGCCTGGAAGTTATGAATTAAAAAGTGATGAAACATTAAAAGATCTTATGACTTTTTCTGGAGGTTTGAAGGCTAATGCTAGTACAAACGCGATTAGCGTTTTCTCGCAAACAGATTCGGGTGTTGTGGTGAATTCGTATAATTTGAATCAGGCTGCGAAAGTTAAATTAAAAAATGGAGACCGTGTTGTAGTAGCCCAAAAATCAAGTATTGTTGGAAAAAGGGTTACCATAAAAGGAGAGGTGAATGCACCAGGAAGTTATGAGTTTAAAGAGGGAGAGAGTTTATATGACTTACTCCAAAGGGTAAATGGGTTAACTTCAGAGTCCTATAGTGAAAGTGTGCATATTTACAGAGTGACAGACGATTTACAAATGAAAATCACGTCTATTAGTTTATCTGATTCAGCTGCATTAAAGGCCCTGCAAATAAAAGATTTGGATGAGATAATAGTATATAACAAAAGAGATTTTATTGATGACAATTATGTTTCACTAAGCGGAGTTGTTAGAAAACCTGGTCGTTTTCTATTTAAAAAAGGTATGACTTTATCCGATTTGATGACAATGGCTGGCGGTACGTATGCACACGCTGAACTAAGCAAAGTGGAGATTGAAAGAATTGATTTTGATAATTCAAAAGCAGACACAGTTAACTATGTTAAGCTTATTACTGTACCCATGAGTGAGTCGGAGAATTTTAAACTTGAACCTTTTGATATTATTCATGTGAGGGCGTTACCAAATTTTAAGTTTCAACAAAGCATTGAAGTTAATGGTGAGGTAAAATACCCTGGTATTTATTCACTCGAAAACGGTAGAATAAGGATAAGTGATATAATTGAAAGGGTTGGAGGTGTAACAGATGAAGCTTATACGAAAAAGGCTTTTATAGATCGCCAAGAAAATGACTTAGGTATTATTCTTTTAGATTTAGAGGCTGTCCTAAAAAACCCAAATACACGTTTTAATTATGTTTTAAAGCCAAATGATAAAGTAGTTATCCCTGCATTGAATGACGTAGTTAGTATCTCAGGTGCAATTGGTGCTAAATTTATTGACAGACCTGACGCGCTAAATACTGCGTACCACGATAACAGAAGGGCTGGTTATTATATTAAAAAATATGCTGGGGGATATGATGTGAAGGCAAACAGGAAAAAAGTTTATGCAATTACAATGAACGGCCAAATAAAAAAGTCTAAAATCTTTGGTTTACTTAAACCAAGGATTGAGAAAGGAGATGAAATTATTGTGAATTACAGAGCAGTAAAACCTAAGAAGGACGAAAAAGACAAGTTTAATTGGAATAATGCTTTTGAGAAATTAACTATTAAGTTAACCACTGTTGCTACTTTATGGGTATTATTAAGCACAGTTACTAATTAGACGATTGGTTTTTCACTTATGAAGCAGACAGAAGAAATTACCATTAGAAATGCTGTTGACTTTTTGAAAGGAGCATTATCGATAGGACTACGTTTTAGGATTTTAATTATTTGCTTTTCAATTTTTGGGTCATTGCTTGGGTTGTGGCGAGCTTATGTCTCTAAGCCGATTTATAAAGCTGAACTTTCTTATATATTAGAATCCTCAATCTCTGTGGGAACCACTTCGGCATTATTGGGATTGGCGAATCAATTAGGTTTAAGTAGTTCTCCGAGAGGCATGAGTCCTAGTGTTTTATTAACAGTTTCTAATTCTAAAGCTATTTTGGTCAACACATTTTTAAAAAGAAGCGTGATTGATAATAAAGCGGATTTTAACCTGAATCATTTTATTAGATTATGTACTCCCAAAACAGATAAAGAAAAGATTTTTATTGAGCATTTGACAGATTCTGACAGGACACATGAGGAAGATAGCATAATTAAATATCATCTGGACGAATTCCGAAAAGGAATTTTGGAATTTAAATTATCAAAAGATGGAGTAGTAAAGGCTTCAGTCGCTACAGTTAATGAGCATTTTTCTAAGCATTTTATTGATGATTTTCAAGAAGAAATAGCAGCCTTTTTTTATGAGAAATCTACTGCCTCAAAGAAAAAAACCTTGAAGATAGTAGAGAGAAAAGTTGATTCTTTATCAAGAGAATTAAATATAAAACAACAATTGTTTACTCAATTAGTTGATGGTTCGCAGCGTGTTTTTAAAATGAAGGGCAGAGCGCAAGAGCTAAAAGTACAAAGAGATTTAAAAATACTCAATATACTATATGCAGAGGCTGTTGAAAATCTTGAGGTTGTGCGGTTTGATTTGATGTATTACACACCTACAATACAAGTAATTGATAAACCTTTTTATCCCTTAGAGAAGGAAAAGGCATCCAAACTTATAAGTACTGTAGTTGGTGGTATTATAGGTTTTATTTGTGTTTGTGTTGCCCTTGCCATCTGGCAGTTTTACATTGTTTATTGGAAAGACGAATCAATCTCTGATCAAAAAAGTAATTTAAACAATTGATTTCTTTACGTAAAAAAACACTCTCAAGTTTAATTTGGTCATCAATTGATACAATAGGTTTAAAAGGCTTAAATTTTGTTGCACAACTCTTAATAGCTAGGTGGCTAGGCCCTGAAGAGTTTGGTCTTATTGGAATGATTAGTCTA
>JAYNHN010000004.1:0-4839 GCA_038108035.1 Flavobacteriaceae bacterium | reverse complement strand
TCACTTATTAGAACCAAAAACGCCAATGAAGAGGATTATTCTACGATCTTCTGCACCAACTTTATGGTAAGTGTTGCAGTTTATAGTGTAATTTATTTATGTGCTCCATTCATAGCTGTTTTTTATAAGCAGCCCATATTAACACACGTTATAAGATTTTACAGCCTCACGTTTATTATAGGATCTTTTACTTCAGTACAAATCGCGTTGTTATCCAAAAAAATGAAATTCAAAACCATCATGCTATGCAATCTACCGGGAGTTATTTTGGGTATTGTAATAGGTTTAGTGATGGCATATGAAAACTACGGAATTTGGAGTATTGTTTCTATGTACCTTATAACTCAGTTGTCACAGGGTATCTTATTGTGGTTTTTTTCTGATTGGAAACCGAAACTTGTTTTTAGTAAAATTAAACTAAAGCAGCATTTTCAATTTGGTTACAAATTGACTCTATCAGGTTTAACAAATGCTTTTTTCATAAATATTTACAACATTTTAATAGGCAGATTTTATCCAATTCAGACTTTGGGATACTATGACCACGCATCCAATTTAAATCTTTATCCAGTTACCGCTATAACCAGTTTATTGAGCAAAATAACGTATCCGTTACTAGCCAAAATTCAGGATGAAAAAAAAAGGGTGTCAGTAGTTTACCAACAATTATTGCAAGCATCATTTTTCATTACTGCACCCCTTTTATTGGGTGCTGCTTGTATAGCAACGCCATTGTTTGATTATGTTTTAGGTGAAAAATGGTTGCCTTCCGTGCCCTTTTTTCAAATTTTATGTGTCGCACGGATTTTATATCCGGTTCACTCACTCAACATAAATATCTTAAAAGTTTATGGTAGAACAGATTTATTCTTAAAGCTCGAAATAATAAAAAAAATCATAGCTCTGGTATGTATATTCATTGGATTTTTCATTGGTATTTATGGGTTGTTGTTTGCATCAGTTGTGTCATCATTTGTGGGATTATTTATTAATACTCATTATAGTGGTAAAATGATCAATTATGGCACTAAAAAACAAATGAAAGACATGCTGCCTAGCCTTATTGTTTCCTCAGGAATGTGCCTAATGATTTATGTAGCAACTTTATTTACCAGTCATTTTTCTTTGAAAACGCAAATCGTATTACCTAGTTTAATTGGTATAACAGGGTATGTATTTTTGAGTTTTCTGTTTAACAAACTTATCCTAGTGAAAACGCTAAATTTTTTTAGAAGCCGATTTAAAATAATACTATTTTTGTGATTACGAATACTAGTCTCTTTTTAAGGAAAAATATTTTTGATTATAAGTTATTCATTAAAATAAGTAGTCATTCATTGGAAACTTTTAAATTAATCCATCATAATCATGCCTAGTCATAATTTAACTATCAATACGCCGGTTGAACACTTTAGAACAGAGGTGCCTTCTCAAGTGCTAGTGACAGTAATAGTAAATACTTATAATCAGGAAAATTACATTAGTACATGCTTGGATGGAATTTTGAATCAAAAAACTAATTTTGATTTTGAAATATTATTAGGAGAAGATGATTCGGATGATAAAACAAAGGAAATATGTATCGATTATGCTAAAAGATTTCCTAAAAAAATAAGACTAATTCTGCATAAAAATGAGAATAAGATAGTTATTCGAAATAAGCGTACTGGTCGTTTTAATTTTTTATACAATTTATACGATGCAAAAGGTAAATATATAGCCTTATGTGAAGGAGATGACTATTGGACTGATGAAAACAAATTACAGAAGCAAGTTAATTTTTTAGAGGCCAATAAAGATTTTTCACTTTGTTTTCATTCTGTTGATGTACTTAATGAAATAAAAGGTGTTAACTATAATTATCCTGTACCTCCAAAAGACATTCTTGATTTTAAGGATTTGGCACATAAGCATTACATACCAACTTGCAGCGTTTTATTTCCCATTTGTTATCTTCCAATCCCTTGTCCTGATTTTTATTTTAAGACGGGAATGTTGGATATTCCAATTGAATTAATGCTGGCCGATAAGGGTAAGGTTAAGTATTTTTCAAAAAGTATGGCTGTGTACAGAAAAAATGCAGATGGGGTCACTCAAAATAAAATACACCTTAAAAACGGTAGAAATCATTATATTTTTTTGTACAAAAGCTTAAAAACGGTAGTTAGCAAAAAACACCATCGTGATTTAAATCTTCTTTTATTAAAAGTTAGGTTAGGAAAAATAAAAGATTTACTAGGTATTAATCCACTATTGAAAAAATAAAGTTTTGAGAAGCTTTCTATTATTCCTTCTTTTTTTCTTGTACACATTTGGTCCAGTATTTAATAGTTTGGGTTCCTGGGCTGATACTATTTTTATAATTTCATTGGTCATTTCGTCAACCTTAATTGCTTTTCCAAAACCAAGAATCCCAACTTATATTCAAAAATTTTACATCTTAATCCCCTTTTTTCTTTTAGTGGTAATATTCTCGTTTTTTTATGATGGTATCACTCTGGGAAATATCAGTGCAATTGCTGCAAGACCAATTCGAATATTCGCAACATTACTAGCCGGTTATATAATGGTTACTTTCATGAGGAACAAGTATCCTGATCATTACCAGCAAAAGGCTTTAGATTTTATTTTTTTATCGATCACAATGCATGCCGTAATTATGTTATTGCAATTTGTTTTCCCTGATTTTAAAGATTTAATTTATTCGTTTACTACTAATGGCGATTACCGTTCGAGTTTTGATTATAATTTCAGGATGGGTGGATTATCCGGAGGAACCGGAGGTGCTATACTTTCTGTTGTTCAGGCAGTAGGTATTATTTTATATCCTTTTGTTGTGAGGGATAAGAATCTACTGAATAAGGTAAAATTTTTCATTTTTGCACTGATTATATTCTCGTCTTTTTTAGTTTGTGGGAGGAGTGGCCTTTGGGCAGTTATTTTGTTTTTACCGGGTGCATTTTTTTTAAAAGATGACTTTCTTAAGCTCTCTAGTATTTTTAAATTTTCATTAATTATTGTTTCAGTAATATTAATTTTTATGATTTTAATTGTTTACCTCGGAACATTAGATACCGACAATACTGTTTTTTTAGCCTTGAACAGGACGCTTGATACCTTTATTAATTTTAAAGAAACAGGTGAGTTTAATGATAATACTACCTCCATTTTGGCGGATCACATTTTATTCCCAACAGAGCTGCATATTTACTTTATTGGAGAGACCGAACATATTGTTAATAGTCAATTTGAGAGAGAGGTAGAATCTGATATTGGTTACATTAGGAATTTATGGAGTTACGGTATTTTTGGTACCCTTGCATTTGTTTTACCTATGATTACGATTACTTTTGATGCGCTTCTCTCAAAAAGATTTTTTATGGCCCGAGCGGTAATTGTTCTTTCTGTTTTGATGCTGTTTTTTCATTTGAAAGAAAGTTTTCTTTACGCAAGAATGCTGCTATCCATATTTGCTGTTTTACTAGCGCTGTATCATTTTGAAAAAAGGGACAATGCTGAACCATTGGAACAAAATAAAGTTAAATCTCATTCTTAAAGATTAAAATAGTGTGTGGCATAGCAGGAATTCTCGATAATACATTAGAAACGATAAAAAAAGTTGAGATCAATCGGATGATTAATCTTATTCAACACAGAGGCCCTGACAATCAAGGTTTTTTTGTTGAAAATGAAATTGCACTAGGTCATGCGAGGTTAAGTATACAAGATTTGACTGCAAATGGTCATCAACCAATGGTTTCCTCTGGAGGTGATAATGTAATCGCTTTTAATGGGGAGATTTATAATTTCGGAATATTAAAAGAGCAATTGCATAATCTGGGTTTTATTTTTAAATCGACTAGCGATACCGAGGTTATTTTAAATGGATATGCTGCTTGGGGAACCAAAATATTTGAAAAGCTTAATGGAATATTTTCAATTGCTATTTGGGATGCTAAGATCAAATCTTTAATCTTAGCAAGGGATCGTTTCGGTGTTAAACCTTTATACATTCAAAATACTTCCAATGGATTTTTCTTTGCTTCTGAGGTAAAGGCATTGTTGTCCAGATCAAAAGAGCGAAGAGTTCTGGATCCGCAAGCCTTCCATGAATTCATGTTTTATGGAAACGGATTAAAAGAGAAAACTTTATTTAAGGGCATAGAGAACCTTAAGCCAGGGGTATTTTTGGTTATTAAAAACAATGAAAAACCGTTACAACATTTTTTTTGGAGGCCTGAAGATGTAAAGCAAAGTAATATTAGTTTTAACAAGGCTATAGACAAAACGAAGGAATTACTTGAGAAGGCAGTACAAAACCAACTTGTAGGTGATGTTCCCGTTGGTATTTTTTTAAGTGGAGGTATCGATTCTTCATGTATTACAGCATTTGCAGTAAAGCATTATTCAAAAAAAATTAAAACATTTTCTGCTGCTTTTGATTTTGAAAGTGGAACTAATGAGTTGGATAAGGCTAAATCAGTTGCCGATTTTTATGATACTGATCATGAGGAGATGTTTATTAAAGGGGAGGATTTACCTTCTGTGATTGAACAGTTAGTTTGGCATCATGATACGCCCTTTTCAGATGCAGCGAATATACCCTTGTTTTTAATGGCACAGCAAGTAAAACGTACGCATAAGGTTATTTTGCAAGGTGATGGAGGGGATGAGATATTTGCGGGATATAGAAGATACCAAATGCTGAATGAATTGCAAAAATTTAAACCAATGATTGTAGCTGGAAAGTTAGCATCTGTTTTACCCTTTGATTCACTTGCAAAAAATAGATTGGAAAGAATAAGCGTCGCGCTAGGACAAAAGGATGATGGTATGCGT
>JAYNHN010000003.1:0-44567 GCA_038108035.1 Flavobacteriaceae bacterium | reverse complement strand
AGCAAGTGCTTCTCCATCGACATCCTCTGCAATTACAACTAAAGGTTTTCCAGTTTGAGCAACGGGTTCCAGAACAGGAAGCAAGTCCTTCATAGTAGAGATCTTTTTGTCGTATAACAAGATATAAGGTGTCTCAAGATCGGCTTCCATTTTTTCAGAATCGGTTACAAAGTAAGGAGAAAGGTATCCCCGGTCAAATTGCATTCCTTCAACTACATCTACATAGGTGTCGGTACCTTTGGCCTCTTCAACGGTTATTACTCCTTCTTTACCTACTTTTTCAAAAGCTTCGGTAATTAAACTTCCAATGGTAGCATCGTTGTTGGCAGAAATACTGGCCACCTGCTTGATTTTTTCTGAGGAATCTCCAACGGCAGTAGTTTGGTCACCCAAAGTGCTCACAATGGCTTCAACCGCTTTATCAATTCCTCTTTTTAGGTCTAGCGGGTTCGCACCAGCGGCAACATTCTTTAAACCTTCTTTAACAATTGCCTGAGCAAGAATGGTAGCGGTAGTGGTTCCATCACCTGCTAAGTCATTTGTTTTGGATGCTACTTCTTTAACCATTTGAGCACCCATGTTTTCGAGTGCATCTTCTAATTCAATTTCTTTGGCGACTGTAACACCGTCTTTGGTAACCTGAGGGGCACCAAAAGCTTTTCCAATGATTACGTTTCGACCTTTGGGTCCTAGGGTAACTTTTACTGCGTTAGCAAGTGCATCAACACCTCGTTTGATGCCGTCTCTTGCTTCAATATCAAATTCTATTTTTTTTGCCATTTTGTTATGTTTTAAAGAATTAAACGATTGCGAGAATATCGCTTTCCTTCATAATTAGATAATCTTTACCTTCGTGATTTAACTCGGTTCCAGCGTATTTTCCATACAATACTTGGTCACCAACGGTTACCGTCATGGGATGATCTTTAGTTCCATCTCCGACAGCTACAACACTACCTTTTTGCGGTTTTTCTTTTGCACTATCTGGAATGATAATTCCAGAAGAAGTCTTGGTTTCAGCAGCCGCAGGCTCCACTAGAACCCGGTCTGCAAGGGGTTTGATATTAACTTTACTCATGGTTGTATTTAATTATATTTGTTTAACATTTTCAGAAATCATGCCACCACAAAATAACTGACAGTTTGTTGTCCAAAATGCCAGCCTGTCAGAATATTTTAGATATAAAATTAATTATTATCCTCAGGTATTTCTGGTATTTCAGGAATTTCTGCCGGAGGAGTTGAGGTCTCTGGTAAGGTAGTCTGTTCGATTGTATTGTCTTGGAGTAATTTCGAGTCGTTAGTCACTTCACTGGGTGTAAGGGTTGCATTGGAAATTAAAATGAGGACTAAAAGTAATGAAGCTAAGATCCATGTGCTACGGTCCAAAAAATCAGTTGTCTTTTGGACACCTCCCACTTGTTGGGAACCTCCGCCAAATGAGGAGGAAAGTCCACCTCCTTTGGGATTTTGAACCATAACCACTAGTACAAGTAGAAAACATACGATAATGATAAGTAAAATAAATATTGAGAATGTGCTCATATTGCTAATCTTTCAATTTTTGTAATCTTTTAATCTCTTTGATTTGGTCTGCAAAGAAACTATTTTTTTCTGGATATTTCAAGCGTAAGATTTGAAACGCCTGTAAGGCTTTAGGGTACTTTTTTTGTTTGACAAAAACTTTAGCCAATGTTTCAGTCATTAGTTCATCGGAAGTAGCCCAACTTTTTTCACTCAAATCCACTTTATTTTCTAAATTTTTATCCGGTGTTATTTTGGTGTTTTTAGATAAAAAGGCATCAATAAGCTCAAATTTATCTTCTATGGATGAAAGATTCGGTTTTGATTTTTGATTGTTTTTTAAATAAATGGCCCATTCAGAAAAACTCAGTTCACTAGGTTTTGTATCCTTTTTTTTGAGTGGAGTAGACTTATTTTTTAATTTTGGTTCCTTCGCATGTATACTCGGGCTTTCTTTTTTTGTTAAAGTAGTTTTTTCATTTTTATCAGATTCGATTGTTCGTTCTTCAACTTTCAGAGGAGGGATAGGAATATGAACTTTTTCGATAAATTCATAAAGTAATTCCCTGTTATAAGTTGCTATTGACGCATGCGAAAGCGCCTGATCAAAACCATCAGCATCTTGTTGTTTGATTCCTTTTAAATGATATACTCTAGCCAGTTGAAAATTGGGGTATTCTTTTAATACTTCTTCTAATGCGTCTAAGTGGTTTTTATCGTTTGGATTAAAACGGTCAATTAAATTGAGAAAAGAAGTTGCATTTTGAACTACCATTTTGCTAGAGTATCATTAAATATATCTTGAGTAATTCGATCAAAAATTTCCTTATGAGCTGCATCTTTGACATCATAAACTTGAAGGTTTGCAGGGAAATCGTAGAAGAAGGAGTAGGTTTTTTCATAATCGTCTTCCTCTTTTTTTTTATTGATAAAACGAAATGCCACACTCATTTTTAATCGGTTTTGTGCCGCTGTAATTTGTGCGGTTGCTGACATTGGCGTAACACTGTATTCCGTAATTTCACCTTCGTAAATCAGTTGACCATCACTAGTGACAAGATCCAAGTTGGTTTGGTTCATGATAATGTCTTGAAGGGCGATAGTAAAATCATTATCTAAACCGGGTTCAACTGTGGATCCGGGTCGATTTCCAGCTAAATTTTCAAAAAAATTCACCTGAAAGGTAGAAACACCGGGAGGGATAGAAGCACCTGTAAAAGAGTAAAACTTACAAGACTGCAAACTAAAAATAAAAACTCCTAAGAGTAACAATTTAAATTGATTAGGACTCGATATCATGGAGGTCGTATTGTTTTATTTTTCTGTAAAGGGTTCTTTCAGAAATTCCAAGTTCTTTTGCAGCGAATTTGCGTTTTCCTTTGCATCTTATAAGTGCTTGCTTGATCATTTCCAATTCTTTTTCCTGAAGTGAAAGTGGTTCTTCTTCTTCAATAGTCTCAGCGTAGGCGTATTTATCTACGGGTTCAATTTTTGCTATTTCTGGAGTTTCTGTGGTATAGGAAACGGGCTCTAATGCTGGCGATGGATCTACCTGTGGGTTTTCATTGTCTTTGCCATAGATCTTGTCAATCAATCCTTGGTTTTTCTCTTGTACACTTTCAGAGGTTCCGTTTTTCATCAAATCCAAAGTGAGTTTCTTAAGGTCGTTGAGATCATTTTTCATATCGAAAAGAACTTTGTATAAAATTTCACGTTCCGAGGAAAAATCACTTTCTCTTTCTTTTTTACCTACTAAAGCAGGCAATTGAGACCCCCTGTCGGGAAGATAGGATCGCAGGATGGCGGCATTGATATTGCGTTCTTTTTCAAGAACGGAAAGCTGCTCTGCGACATTGCGCAATTGACGAATATTACCACTCCAACGGTATTCGGTCAAAAGTACTTGGGCATGTTCGTCTAAATGAATGGTTGGCATATGGTATTTTTGAGCAAAATCAGAAGCAAATTTTCGAAATAGTAAAATGATATCTTCTTTTCGCTCTCTGAGGGGAGGGAGCGTAATTTCAACAGTACTCAATCGGTAGTAAAGGTCTTCCCGAAACTTTCCTTTTTCAATAGCCTCCATCATATTGACATTGGTAGCCGCAACAATTCGAGCATTGGTTTTTTGAACTTTGGAGGAACCCACTTTAATAAATTCACCTGTTTCTAAAACACGTAATAGCCGTACTTGGGTGGGGAGTGGCAATTCTCCTACTTCATCTAAAAAAATAGTACCTCCATCGGCCACTTCAAAATATCCTGAACGGGTTTGGGTAGCCCCAGTAAATGCGCCTTTTTCGTGACCAAAAAGCTCGCTGTCAATGGTACCTTCGGGAATCGCACCACAGTTTACAGCAATGTATTTGGAATGTTTTCGATGCGAATTTTGATGTATTATTTTGGGAATATTTTCTTTTCCCACTCCGCTTTCACCAATGA
Source organism: Flavobacteriaceae bacterium (assembly GCA_038108035.1). Classification (GTDB taxonomy): domain Bacteria; phylum Bacteroidota; class Bacteroidia; order Flavobacteriales; family Flavobacteriaceae; genus MS024-2A. The sequence goes on along the minus strand of JAYNHN010000003.1, from coordinate 40,601 downwards.
CTAAAACCGAAATGTCAGTACCGGAGACTCGCAAGGCTTTTTCTAATGCACGGTTGAGTCCCAAGTTGTTCCCTATGATTCCAAAACGTTGTTTAATACCTTGTAAAGAATTCATAATTATATTCTTTTTGACAGACCTTTTGCTTCTCCTTTTAAGGTTGCTGAGGTACATTCATTTACATAAACATCTACAAAATCTCCCACTCGGTAATGTTCTTTCGGAAAAACAACCACTGTGTTTTGGGTTGTACGGCCCGACCAATGGTATTCAGAACGTTTAGAGGTTTTTTCAATTAAAACACAAACGGTTTTTCCAACGTATTGTTGGGTTCTGAAGCGACTGTGTTCTTGTTGTTTTTCTATAATTTCATTTAGTCGCTTTTTCTTGACGGTCTCGGGAATGTCGTCTTCAATTTTACGTGCAGCCATTGTTCCGGGGCGTTCGGAATAAGCAAACATAAATCCAAAATCATATTTTACGTAGTCCATCAAATCTAAAGTATCTTGATGATCTTGCTCGGTTTCAGTTGGGAAACCGGCAATCATATCATGAGAGATTCCACAGTCAGGAATGTGTTCTTTGATGGTGTCAATCAAGTAAAAATACTCTTCCCGCGTGTGCTGACGGTTCATTTTTTTTAAAATGGCATTACTCCCAGATTGCACCGGCAAATGAATGTAATTACAAATATTATCGTATTGAGCCATGACCTTTATGACCTTTAAAGTCATGTCTTGCGGGTTGGAAGTGGAAAATCGAATACGCATCTTAGGATGGGCCTCTGCGACGAGTGTCAAAAGATTGTCAAAACGGAGAGCTGTTTTTTGTTGTAATGAGCTTGCCTTCTCGAAATCTTTTTTTAATCCACCTCCATACCAAAGGTAACTGTCTACATTTTGTCCCAGTAAAGTGACCTCTTTGTACCCCTTTAAACTCAGCTCTTGAATTTCTTCTAAAATGCTCTTGGGATCTCGACTTCGCTCTCTCCCTCGAGTGAATGGAACAACGCAAAATGTACACATATTGTCACAACCACGCGTAATGGATACAAAGGCCGAAATCCCATTCGAATTCAAACGAACGGGTGTAATATCACCATAGGTTTCCTCTTTAGATAAGATCACATTGACCGCCTCGCGATCGTTATCTACTTCTTTGAGTAAATTGGGGATGTCTTTATAGGCATCCGGACCCACGACTAAATCCACTATCTTTTCTTCTTCTAGAAATTGATGTTTTAAACGTTCTGCCATACAGCCTAGTACCCCCACTGTCATATCGGACTGTTTCTTTTTTTTGGAGTTAAAATATTCCAAACGTTTACGAACTGTTTGTTCTGCCTTTTCTCGAATGGAACAAGTGTTAATAAGAACCAACGAAGCTTGACTCAATTGTTCTGTGATGGTATAGCCTTCCTGGGTAAGTATAGAGGCAACCACCTCACTGTCAGCAAAATTCATTTGACATCCATAACTTTCTATATAGGCTTTTTTGAAGGTTTGATTTGCTGTTTTAGAACTCGGACTCGCAGCACCGTTGTGTTCTAGGGGATTTTTTTCTAAAGACTGAACTTCTTTCGTTGGCATAACAAATTTTAATTAGCCTAAAGGCCTTAAATTTTCGGTAAAATTACAAAAAACAGAATGATATTGCCATTTTGTCAGTTTTTAATCTAAAAAGAAGTTTTTTTTGATACAAAAATAAACGCTAAAATCGATTTTTTGATTTAATGAGGTAGCTTCGATTGAAAGAGACCGTATACCCAAGTCCCTATCACAGCAAAAACGAGTACTACTAGAATAGGTAAAAATCCGGCACCTAACAAGGTAAATATTGGTCCGGGACAAGCACCCGAAAGTCCCCAGCCCAAACCAAAGAGCGTTCCACCGATACTGTAGCGATAAAAACTCTTAGCTTTATCAGCAATGACAATAGGCGCTCCGTAAACCGATTTGAGTTTAAATCGTTTGATCAATTGTATTAAAACGACACCTATTGCTAGGGCAGAACCTATAATACCGTACATGTGAAACGATTTGAACTGAAACATTTCGTAAATACGAAACCAAGAGGCTGCTTCAGATTTAAACATAACAATCCCAAAGAAAACTCCGATAAAAATAAATATAATTTTTTGCATGATTTATAAAAGATAAGGAAGTAAAAAATGATTCATGATGAGTCCGCCAACAAAAAAACCGATCACAGCATAGAGCGAAACCAATTGTAGATTGCTGAGACCTGAAATTGCATGTCCTGAAGTACAACCGCCAGCATAACGCGCTCCAAAACCGACCAAAAAACCTCCAAATGCAAGTAAACCAAATGTCTTAGGTTTGAGCAAGGCTTTGAGGCTATAAAGTTCTTTGGGCAGATAAGCAGTTCCAGCGCTTTTAATATTTAGTAGATTCAGTCTAGCTATGGTATCATCGTGAATTAAAACGCTCGAGTTTGTTGTCATATAATTGGAAGCAATCCATCCACCAATCACGGCACCTCCCGAAACGAAAAGATTCCATTGTTGTTTTTTCCAATCGAACTTAAAGAAATCGGTATTCTTTCCCGCTCCACAAATGGTACAAAGTGTTTTTAAGGTGGATGACATTCCAAAATTTTTTCCAAAGTATAAAAGCAAAAAAAGAGTCAGGGCGATTAGTGGTCCTCCCACATACCAAGGCCAAGGGTTAAAAATCCATTCCATATCCGGTAAAAAGTATTGATTAAAGAATTAAAGAGTCGTAGGGCAAACATAGTCAGAAACTTTGATCCCTTGTGCTTTGATGCTTTTATAGCCTCCTTTAATATCTATTAAGTTATGAATTCCTCTACTTTTTAAAATAGAAGCAGCGATTAAACTTCTATATCCACCTGCACAGTGAACGTAGAAAGTTTCTGAAGATGGAAACTCACTCATATGATTATTTAAAAAGTCTAAAGGGGTAGAATGTGCATTTAGAACGTGTTCGGATAAAAACTCTCCAGGTTTACGAACATCAAAAATCTCAATGTTTCCCTGATCCGTCAAAGATTTTAATTCGGATGCTTCAATCCCTTGTACCGAATCCGTCGTTTTTCCTTCTTTCTTCCAAGCAGTTAATCCTCCTTCAAGAAATCCTAAGGTGTTGTCAAATCCAACACGAGCTAAACGTGTAATAGTTTCCTTCTCGCGTCCCTCTGGAGTAACCAAAATAATGGGATGTTCTACATTTCCAATTAAAGCGCCCACCCACGGAGCAAAACTTCCATCAATACCAATAAAAATGGATTGAGGTATGTGTTCTTTCGAAAATTCATCTTGATGTCTCACGTCAAGAATTATAGCACCCGTTTCATTGGCAACTAATTCAAAGCTGTCAGGCGAAAGAGGTTTCACTCCCGATTCCAATATTTTTTCAATGTCCTCATATCCTTCTTTATTCATTTTGACGTTCAGTGGGAAATATTCGGGAGGTGGTAATAAACCATCAGTAACTTCTTTGATAAATTCCTCTTTGGTCATATCGGCACGTAGTGCGTAGTTGGTTTTTTTTTGGTCACCAAGGGTTCCAACAGTTTCCTTACTAAGGTTTTTTCCACAGGCAGATCCTGCTCCATGTGCGGGATAAACAAGAACATCATCTGCAAGAGGCATAATTTTTTTTCGGAGACTTTCATAGAGAATCCCTGCCAGATCTTCCTGAGTCATGCTGGCTGCTTTTTGGGCTAAATCCGGACGACCTACATCACCTAAAAACAAGGTGTCTCCACTAAAAATAGCAATATCTTTATTGGATGCATCCCGAAGTAGATAGGTTGTGCTTTCAATGGTATGACCCGGGGTGTGTAACACAGTTAGGGTAACATCACCAATTTTAAATTCTTGTTGATCTTTTGCTATTAGAGCATCAAAACCGGTTTGGGCTTCGGGACCATAAATAATGGGAGCTCCTGTTTTTTTTGAGAGGGTTAGGTGTCCACTAACGAAATCAGCATGAAAATGCGTTTCAAAAATATATTTAATTTGTGCCTGATCTTTTTCTGCTTTTTCAATGTAGGGATCGACTTCCCTTAGAGGGTCGATGATTGCGACTTCCCCTTTACTTTCAATATAATACGCGCCTTGAGATAGGCATCCAGTATAAATTTGTTCGATTTTCATTTTGATTGCTTTGTTGTAAAAATAAAAACTGTTTTTAGAATGAGTAGGATTTTCAGGATTCAATTTGTGTTACTTTGTCGGCTTAACTTTTTTTGAAGATCTGTTTTTTTACATAAGCCGTCAAAGCTATCGGTTGCGTCTCCTGAGGTGATAAATAAATTTTGCTTTTTTAATACTTTGATAATTTTACTTTTAATGATTACGTCTCGGGCCGGTCCAATTGCACCAACAAACATAACTCTAATTCCCCTCTGCTGAAGTGATTTGATGATATCGGTCAATTGTTCGGTTGCTGTGCTGTCTATATAATTGATGGCTCGTGCGTTGATAACAAACCCTTTTATTTTATCGGTATTTTGGTCAACGGTACTGAAAACAAGTTTTTTAAAGTATTGAATATTTCCAAAGAATAATTGAGCATCAAAACGCAGTATTACTAGATCCTCTCGAAGGACAACTTCATTGGGAAAACGTTTTATATTTTTAAAATAATTGGTCTTGCCAATTCGTCCTAAAAAAGCATGGTGAGGTTTTGAAATTCGATAAACCAAAATGAAAAGCGAGATCAGCACACCCAAAAGAATCCCCTCTGTAATTCCGACAAAAATTGTCAATAGAAAGGTCAATAATAAAACGATAAACTCTTCTTTTTGACTTTGATATAACCTTCTCGCAAAATTCAAATCGATAAGGTTGATGACTGCAACTAAAATGATAGCGGCTAAGATGACCTTCGGTAAATAGTAAAACCATTGTGTAAAAAAACTAAGAGTCAATCCAATAATCAAGGAGGTTATCAAAGCAGAAAATGGTGTTTTTGCACCTGCTTGAAGATTAACGGCGGTTCTTGAAAACCCGCCAGTTGTTGGATAAGATTGAAAAAACGATCCAATGATGTTGGAGGTTCCCAAGGCTAGAAGTTCCTGATTTGGGTTAACTTCACTGTCTTTGTTCTTTTCCGCAATAGTTTTAGCGATTGATACAGCCTCTATAAAACCCACCAATGCCAAGGTAAGTGCAGTGGGAAGTAAATTCAGAAGTGTATCCCATCTCAATAATGGACTCCGATAGGAGGGTAACCCTTCCGGAATCAGACCGACTATGGAAACCCCTCTTTCATTTTGTTTTGTAAAATAAATCCAAACAATTCCCAAAACAACCACAATTAGAGAGCTAGGAATTTTTTTATTCCATTTTTTTAGGAGTAAAAGTATCGAAATGCTTGTAATCCCAATTGTAAGAGTCGGTAAATGAACTGTGAATTTTGTGTCGAAAAAGAAAGTAAGAACGGTATAAAATGTATTTTTTTGAGATAAGGGTAGGCCGATAAGATGACTTAATTGGCTAACACCGATAATAATCGCTACACCTGAAGTAAAACCACTAATGACAGGCTTAGATAAAAAAGAAACAATAAATCCCATCTGAAAAAGGCCCATACAAAATTGGATGATTCCTACTAGGAATGCTAAAAAAATGGCCATTTGTATGTACTGACCTGGATCGACAATAGAAAGCGCATTGAGACCAGCAGCGACCAATAACGAATCCATGGCAACAGGACCTACGGCTAGTTGTCTGGAGGTGCCCATAAGGGCATAAACTATTTGTGGAACTAGTGCTGCATACAAACCATAAATGGGAGGCAAACCCGCAATCAGTGCATATGCCATCCCTTGAGGGATCAATAGAACCGAAACGGTTATTCCTGCTAAAAAATCACTTTTAAAAACATTTAGATTGTAGCCGCTAACCCAGTCAAGTATTGGAAAAATTCTTTTCAGTTTTATTTTTTGAATAAAATTAGTATAATTTAAAAATAAAATAGATACTTGGGTTACAAAAGATCATCAATTTACGGAGTGAACTCAATGAAATTCCTGCCTAAAGCAACAATTCCTTTCTTTTCCATTTTCTTTAAAAGTCTTGAGATCACTACTCGTGAAGAATTGAGGTCAATGGCAATTTGTTGGTGAGTCACTTCTAGAAGATTTGTTTTTCCAAGTCGGATACGGTCTTTTAAATATCGTTCTAAACGTTCTTCTAGATTCATAAAAGTGACGGAGTCAATAGCCTTTAATAATTCCAAAAGACGATTGTGGTAATTATTAAAAATAAAAGTCCTCCAAGATTTGTAATTTGTCAACCATGAATCCATAAAAAAAAGTGGGATCATTATCATTCGAGTATCGGATTCACAGAGGGCTCTGATTTCGCTAATGGAGTCTTCCATACAACAATTGAGTGTCATTGCACAAGTACCTCCTGTTTCTACAAAATAAAGTAGAAGCTCCTCTCCATTTTCATCCTCTCGAATTACTTTGATAGATCCTTCTATAATTAAGGGAATAAATTGAATTTTTTCTCCTATATCAATAAGAATATCATTTTTGGAAGCATAATAGATTTTGCCTTCCTTACTGATTTCATTAAGTAAATCATCTTCAAAAATAGAATTAAAAATAAAAGCATTCTGAGATTTCATAATTACAAATTTAGAAAAAGTAAATAGGTATTACTATAAAATACGGCTTAGCTGAAAGTGTGATTTAAATAAAATTTCAAGTTTGAATTTTTTAAAATTAGAAAGTTCCAAAAAAACTTAACTACTTTTGTTTGCAGAACTAAGATCCAAATGGCAAAGAATTTAGTAATTGTAGAATCACCGGCAAAGGCCAAAACCATAGAAAAATTTTTAGGAAGTGAATTCAAAGTAGCTTCAAGTTTTGGCCATATAGCCGATTTACCTTCAAAAGAGTTGGGGGTCGATGTTGAGGGCGATTTTACCGCTAAATACATTGTAAGTTCCGACAAGAAAAAATTAGTAAAAGAACTTCGGAGTCTTGCCAAAAAATCAGAAACTGTATGGTTAGCAAGTGATGAAGACCGCGAAGGTGAGGCCATTGCATGGCATTTAGCCAATACACTGGATTTAAATGATTCCAATTCCAAACGAATTGTTTTTTCTGAAATCACCAAAAATGCAATCCTTAAAGCAATTGAGTCTCCGCGCTCTATTGATTACAATTTAGTCAATGCCCAACAAGCTCGAAGAGTGTTGGATCGCTTAGTGGGTTATGAACTTTCTCCTGTTTTATGGAGAAAGGTAAAGGGCGGGCTATCTGCCGGTAGGGTACAGTCCGTTGCGGTTCGACTTATTGTAGAACGAGAAAGAGCGATCCGTAATTTTACTCCAGAACAAAGTTTTAAGACTCAAGCTCTTTTTAAAACTGCAAACGAGAAACCCATACCGACTCAACTAACGAAAGGCTTTTCTAATGGTATAGAAGCCAACACTTTTTTAGAAAAAAATATTGGAGCAAACTTTCAAGTAAAAGATGTCAATAAAAAACCTGCTAAAAAGAGCCCAGCTCCTCCTTTTACAACTTCTACACTTCAACAAGAGGCATCCCGCAAATTGTATTTTTCGGTGAGTAAGACGATGAACATGGCCCAACGTTTATACGAAGCAGGATACATTACCTACATGAGAACAGACAGTGTCAGCCTTTCTCAAGAAGCCCAGAAAAACATATCAAATCAAATTTGCTCTCAATTTGGGGATTCATATGCTCAAGCTAGGAGATATAAAACTAAAAATAAAGGGGCGCAAGAAGCACATGAAGCCATCCGTCCAACGGATTTTTCTAAGAACAAACTCAACATTGATCACGATCAGGCACGCTTGTATGAATTGATCTGGAAAAGAACTGTAGCATCACAAATGGCCGACGCTAAGCTGGAACGCACCCAAATTTTGGTTCAAACCGATAAGCACAACGAATTATTTACTGGTAAAGGAGAAGTGATCACCTTCGATGGATTTTTGAAATTGTATCTAGAAGGGGTAGATGATGAAGACGAGGAAGTGAATGGAATGCTGCCCAAGGTAGAAATAGGTCAAGAGTTATTTCTCAATAAAATGATTTCTACCCAGCGTTTTACCCGTCCACCTTACCGTTATTCGGAGGCCTCACTGGTCAAAAAGATGGAAGAACTTGGAATTGGAAGACCTTCTACCTATGCACCGACAATTTCTACTATTCAGAACCGAAAGTATATTGAGAAAGGTGCGTCTGAAGGAATATCTAGAACGTATGAGCAGCTCGTTTTAAAACAAAATTCAATCGAATCTCAACAACTTACCGAAATGGTTGGTGCCGATAAAGGCAAACTAATTCCTACCGATATAGGGATGATTGTGAATGACTTTTTGGTTGATAATTTCAAAAATATTTTAGATTTTAACTTTACGGCTCAAGTAGAACAAAGTTTTGATGATATTGCCAATGGAGGAAAGGATTGGACTGAGATGTTAAAAGGATTTTACAACCAATTTCATCCCACTGTTGAGCATGTTAAAGAGAATGCTCAACGGGAGTCTGGGGAGCGTATTTTAGGAGTTGATCCAAAATCGGGAAGGAATGTCAAAGTCCGTTTGGGCAGGTTTGGTCCAATGGCTCAAATCGGAGATCCGGAGGATGAAGAGAACCCCATTTTTGCCAGCTTAGGTCCTGATCAACAATTGGAAAATATAACTTTTGATGAAGTGATGGAACTCTTCGAAATGCCTAAAACTTTAGGAGAATTTGAAGGGAACGAAGTAGTTGTCAATAACGGTCGTTATGGACCCTATATCAAACACAATGGAATTTTTATCTCTTTACCCAAAGGGATGCTTCCTTCAGAAGTTGATATGGAAACAGCAACAAATTTAATTGTTGAAAAACAAAAAGCAGATGCGCCCATTTACACCTATAAAGATTTGCCTGTAACCAAAGGAGTCGGTCGTTTTGGGCCTTTTTTGAAGTGGAGTGGAATGTTTATCAACGTAAACAAAAAATACAATTTTGAGGCCTTAAGCGATGAAGATATCAAGGACTTGATAGAGGAAAAAATTCAAAAAGAAAAGGACAAGGTGATTTATGACTGGAGTGAAGCTGGAGTTCGAGTGGAAAAAGCCCGGTGGGGAAGACACCATATTATTAGAGGGAAGCAAAAAGTAGAAATTGGAAAGGAAATCGATGCTCATGCATTGACATTGGAAGCCGCTGAAAAGTATTTAGGAAAACCGAAGGTTAAATCAAAACCAAAGCCAAAAACTAAAGCAAAAAAGAAAACGACTAAAAAAGGATGAGTGTAGAATTACTACTTCCTGTTCAAAATGATTTACTGATCGGTCTTTCCTTTCGTCCGAAGCAAATTATTGGGAAAAATATAAATATCCACACCGATTCTTCTGGGCTTCCGGAGCTCATGGGTCTCCAAGTAGCAATTATTGGTATCGAAGAACAGCGAAATAGTTTCTTTGCAAACACTCAATACGATGTCAATGATTTTCGAAAGGAATTTTATGATCTATATCCCGGAAATTGGAATCTGAAGATTGCAGATTTAGGTAATTTACCCAATGGAGAAAAAGTGGAAGACACCTATTTTGCTTTAAAAGAAATTGCACTTCATCTTAAACAGATGAATATCCTTCCGATTTTTATTGGAGGCAGTCACGATTTAGTTTTTCCGTTGTATCAAGTTTTTCAGGAGTTAAAACAATTGACCAATATCGTTTCTGTAGACTGCTCCTTTGATTTTTCGCAGGAAGAAGAATTGATCTCAGGACGATCCTACATGAGCAAAATCATCATGGATAAGCCCAATGTGCTTAACAACTATACTAATATTGGATTTCAGAGTTATTATTGTGCTCAGGAGGAAAAAGATTTGATGGAGAGGTTGTTTTTTGACAGCATCCGTTTGGGGCAAATTTTAGAGGATGTAACTTTAGCCGAGCCTATTTTAAGAGATTCAGATATTATTGGAATGGATATGAAAAGTCTTTCGTGGCAGTCCATTGCAGATCCTTTACATGGGAATCCCAATGGAATTGACTCAAGAACGATCTGTGCACTAACTCGATATTCGGGTATAAGTGATCGGACAAGTTTTTTGGGTGTTTATGAAATACCATCTACACCGATGATGAACCAATTACTGGCACAAATGATATGGTATTTTTTAGAAGGTATTCAGTTTCGTTTTAATGAATATCCGGTTTCTTTGAGGGAGGGTTTTTTGAAATATTCTGTAGAACTTTCTCATCAAACTTTAGTGTTTTATAAAAGCCAAAAGAGTCAGCGTTGGTGGATGGAATTAACAAATGATTCACATTTAGATAATAAATCAAAAAGTTCGACGTTATTAGCTTGCACACAGAAAGATTATGAGGATGCCATCCACGATGTAGTACCTGAACGTTGGTTCAAAGCCATAAAGAGGATGTGAAGCAAAATCTAATTAATGAGTGTGCTAAATAAAAAAATTCTGCATTCGTTGTTGATTTTTAAAAATAATAGTGAAAAAATAAGTAGTTTTATGATTCGTGTCATCTAACTAAGTTTTAATTATATTTTAATGAAAAAACTTATTGTTCTTATCAGCCTTTCTCTGATAGTTTCTTCTTGCGGCAACAAGAATAGGGGTGAGTTAATTGGTGTCAAACAAAAAAAATGGTTTAGCGAAAAACCATATGGAATGACCTTAATTGAAGGTGGTGCCTACATTATGGGAAAAGCAGATGAGGACATTGCTCAACTCAAAAACGCACCTGCTAAAACAGTAACCGTTCCTTCCTTTTATATGGATGAAACCGAAATCACAAATAGTGAGTACAGGCAGTTTGTGTATTGGGTTAAAGATTCAACCGCTTTAGCAATGCTAGCCAGAAAAGCTGAAGAGCTTGAATTAGGAGAGGATAGTAAAGGGAGCATAGGGGAATTTTCTTTTAAAGATTCGGATACTTCGAAGTACAATGAGTTTCAAAAGTACATGCAAGCCAATTACTATGATTTGGCTGAAGATCCGTTTTCTGGTAAAGCATTGAATTGGGACGCCGATTTAAGTTGGAAAACCGATGATTATGTTGATCAAGCTTATGCCGAAGTGATGGATTCGCTCTATTTACCCCCTGAATTGTGGTATAATGGAGAAATTAAATTAGATGTATCTAAATTAATTTATGCCTATACTTGGTTTGATGCGGAAGGTGCTGCTGCAGAATCCAAACGATCCAGAAAGCAATTTATCGACAGAAAGCCCTTTATCAAGAAAGCAGAAATCCAAATCTATCCGGATACCACAGTTTGGATCAAAGATTTTGTTTATTCCTATAACGAACCTATGCACAACGATTATTTTTCTCATCCTGCTTTCCAGGATTACCCAGTAGTAGGCGTATCGTGGGTTCAAGCTGTTGCGTTTTGCAATTGGAGAACCAATTTTAAAAATGGATATCAACGAGATAAAGGGGATCCCAATGTCAGTAGGTTCAGACTCCCTAATGAAGGGGAGTGGGAATATGCTGCAAGAGGAGGAATACCATCCGGAACTTATCCTTGGGGTTCACCTTACCTATTGAATGACCGGGCTTGCTTTCTGGCAAACTTCAAACCTTTGAGAGGGGATTATGCAGTGGACCAAGCGGTCTATACTGTTGAAGCCAAATCGTATGAGCCCAACGACTATAATTTATTTAATATGGCGGGTAATGTGGCGGAATGGACAAATTCCTCTTACAGCCCCGGTGCCTATGAACAAGTAGCTACCTTAAATCCAAATATGTCTTTTGAAAATGAAAAGCGTAAAGTAGTTCGAGGAGGTTCTTGGAAGGACGTAGCTTATTTTTTACGAGTAAGTTCTAGAGATTATGAATATTCGGATACATCGAGAAGTTATATCGGATTTAGAACTGTTCAGGATTACCTAGGCACACAAAAGGTTAAAATCAAATAATTTTATTCATACTCAAATCTTTTTTATATTAGTATTAAAAAAAAATCAATACAAATGACAGATAAAGCGTTAAACAAAAGATTGAGAAGTAAAGTAGCTATGCACATGCTATTTGGACTAGGGGGTGCGGTAGTAATTATTGGAGCACTATTTAAAATCCTTCACCTCGAAATTGGACCCATCACCGGAGGTCTTGTACTAGGACTTGGACTTGGTACCGAAGCGTTAATTTTTACAGTTGCTGCTTTAAACACGGGCGAAATAAAAGAAGAACATGCAGACTATGTTAAAAAAGTAAAAGGAGGAGCTGCACCGAAGAAAGCACCGGCAGCCGGTGGAGAAGAAGGTCTTTCGTCCAAAATTGATGCGTTAATGCAAGAAGCTAAATTAGACGTAAACCTAATGAATTCACTCGCACAAAGTATTAAAGATTTGGAAAGCTCTGCAAAAGCACTTTCCCCTGCATCCGATGCTATTTCGGCTACTCAGGGATATTCTGAAGGACTTACAAAAGCAGCGAGTCAACTAGAGCTTTTAAATAACAGCTATCAACAACAATTGGAAAGCAATCAAAATAATTCAGAATTTTCAGAGAAAATCAATCAAAATGCCGAAAATCTTCGTGCTCAAATGGAAAGCTTATCTGAAAATTTATCCGAACTCAATAATGTTTACGGGGGAATGCTTAATGCAATGACTAAAAAGTAGTTGAGAAATGGCAGGAGGAAAAGAAACACCCAGGCAGAAACTTATTAGTTTAATGTACCTGGTATTTATCACCATGCTTGCGTTGAATGTAAGTAAAGAGGTATTAGATGGATTTGGACAAATGTTCGAAAAAATATCAGATGCCAATGTTAGGGTTGCTGAAAGCAATCAGCTACTTTACGAAAACATTGATGTAAATGCTAGTGAAAAAGGTGGTAAATGGGTAGGGCATAGCCGGACAGCTAAAGAAATTAAGGAAGAGTCCGATGAATTCTTTAACAAAATAGAGGATATTAAAACCAAAATTACCGAAAAGCAGCGACTGAAGGATCCTGAATTAAAGATGTATTCCCAAATGGACAAAGGGGAAGCTCTTGATGTCATCTGGTTTAAAGAAGGTTCGGGTTCTGCGTCTGATGATTTTATTGAAATGTTGCAGCAGTATAAGATGCACGTTATTCAAGTCTTTGGTAGTCAATATCCTGAATATATCGAAATGGTAGAGGCTCGTTTTTTCACAGGAGATATGAATAACAATGTAAAGAATAAGGACAATATGGATCAGCCTTGGATAGAAGCCAATTTTAAGGGATTCCCTTTGGTTTCGACCCTTGCAAAGCTCACCATGATGCAGAACGACATTCGTCAAACTGAACACGATGTTCTTACTACGCTAATGGGTAAGGAATTAAAAATGTCCTCAACGGTTAATGAAACCAACTATACCAGTCTTTTGATTACCGAAAAGGGTGCCTATTATCAAGGAGAAACTTTTGATGGGAGTGTTATTTTAGGAAGAAAAGGCGGAGCGCAAAATCCAAACTCTGTAGATTTAAGATTAGATGGTAGAAAGTTGACGGATTCTGATTTTGATCTTATTCCTGGAGGAATCAAATTGAAAGTAACTGCCGGATCACCCGGAGATCATACAATTGAAGGAGATCTAGTATTTTTGAACGAAGGTAAAGAGTCTAAAATATCTGTAACCCAATCATTTGCAGTAATTTCCAAGCCAAACTCGGCGGTCATCTCAGCGGATAAAATGAATGTGGTCTATCGCGGTGTTGAAAACCCAATTACCATATCCATCCCAGGAATTCAAGACAGTAAGGTCAGTGCCAGTGCACCAGGACTTAAAAGGATAAAAGGAAGTAAGTACAGTTTGTCACCCCAAAAGGGTAGAGAAGTTAAAATAAATGTTTCTGGGACGCTTCCAGACGGAGCTAAAGTTTCTTCTGTATCTTCATTTAGAATTAAAGACATTCCTAAACCCTCAGGATTTTTCAGAGGTCAATCAGGATCTTTTGCCTTACCAAAGACAAGTCTGGAAAAAGGAACGGTAAAAGCGCAACTGGAGGACTTTGATTTTGACTTGCCTTTAAAGACGATGTCTTTTCGATTTCGAGCTCCCGGACAACCCAGTATGATTATCAAAGGAGATCGGCTTGATAAAAAAGCTCTTACCGCTTTGAGTCGAGTAAAAGCCGGACAAACCATTTTGATTTCGGATATAGAGGTTACGATTCCTACAAATCCGAAATATAAGTTAAAGAAAACCTCTCCAATTTCGATTACGGTTAACTAACATATAAATTCATGAAAAAAACAATCTTCATTTTATCGTTTGTGATCTTATTTTCTGTTCACGTTGGATATGCGCAAGCAAATCTACTGAATGCCACTGTCCCACAAGAGGTAGGGATTCTCAACGAACAGCAAATTTTAGCCAACAATACAGATCCTATTGATTACGGCTATGTTGATGATAGAGATGTCCTTTGGTCAAAAACTATATGGGAGATTATTGATCTTCGTGAACGAATTAACTTCCCTTACTATTATCCTGCCAACAACAATGGAAGACTATCCGAAACTAGAAAATCATTATTTCGAGTTTTAATGGATAATATTGAATCCGGGGAAATAACGGAAGTTTATTTAACAGACTATTTTACAGATAAGGTTTCACTGGAAGACGATCAATTACAAAGTAGATTGTTTTATAAAAGACTTTCAGCAGAAGGTATATCAAAAAATAATGCAGGTGAAGAAGTTACTGAAAGTGACTATGATGAATTTAAAATCACCTCTGACAAGATCAAGCAATATAAAATCAAAGGGACTTGGTATTTCAATAAACGATTAGGTGAATTAAAATATAGACTTTTGGCAATTGCTCCCGTAGCACCGGATATTTCCACTTATGCTGATGGAGCTACATCTGAACAACAAGAAAGTTCATTGGTTCCTATGTTTTGGGTTTGGTATCCAGACGCCAGAAAAGCATTGAATCTGAGTAGAGCTTTTAATTCTAGAAACTCATCTCAACCCATTACGTATGACAATTTATTGAATTCTAGACGTTTTAATGCTGTGATTTATAAAGAAGAAAATGTATATGAGGATCGTAGTGTCAATGAATACATTTATGAAGATGCATTGAGACAATTGTTGGAATCCGATCGAATCAAATCAGTGATAAGAGATTTTGAACAAGATATGTGGAATAACTAGTTCTTTTCAAACGACTTTTATTAAGCGCTTTTGGACACAAAGGCGCTTTTTTTATGATATTTTTGTTCACTATGAAGCATTCAATTATTGTGGGTTTTGGTTTGGCAGGATTCAATTATGCACTCCATCTTCAAAAGCAAAAAAAAGAGTTTCTTATTGTTGATTCTGGTGTCCATCGCGCCAGTGAGAATGCTGCAGGTGTTTGCAATCCTACTGTATTGAAACGTTATACAATGGCTTGGCAAGGACATCAATTTCTTCAATATGCAAAAGCACACTACCGCGAATTTGAGTCAAAAATCAATCAGGAGGTTTTTTTAGATCATCCCATACATCGTTATTTTAATCAAGTATCTGAACAAAACCATTGGACTGTTGCTTCTCAAGGGGCTGAATTAAAGTTTTATTTAGATGCTTCCTTCTCTATTCAATCCCAAAAGGGAATTCGACAAAACAAGGGCTATGGATGTGTTCAAAATGTCGGAAGATTAAAGATTTCAAAAGCGATTAATACATTTAGAAAAACTTTACATTCGGATCAATACTTACAAGAAAATTTTGATTACGATGTGCTTGAACATCAAGAAAATAAAGTTTTTTACAAGGGATGCGATGCCCAGCAAATTGTTTTTTGTGAAGGCTACGGATTGAAAAGAAATCCATGGTTTAACTATTTGCCTCTCAGGGGTTCCAAGGGGGAGTTTTTAGTAATTCAAGCCCCTGATTTATCTAGAGAACAGATTGTAAAAGGAGGTGTATTTATTGTTCCGATAGAAAACGACTTGTTTTGGGTAGGTGCTACATTTTCCCCAAAAGACAAAACATACGAAATAACTGAAATAGGAAAACATTGGTTACTTACTAAACTGGATAAATTAATTGATACCAACTATACTGTTCGATTTCAAGGTTCAGGGATTCGACCGACAGTGACGGATCGAAGGCCTCTTTTAGGGCAACATCCAACACATAAAAACATGTACTTATTTAACGGTTTAGGAACTCGAGGCGTTTTAATGGCTCCACTTCTTGCCCATTGGCTTTATTCTTTTATTAACAATCAAAAAGAATTACCTACAGCAGTAGCAATTGATCGATTTGAAAGTTATTTTAGCGAACCGAAAGTCGAAGATGTTTAACGCTCACAATATAACGGTTAGTTTTGGCGGGGAAACCCTTTTTAATTCGATATCTTTTCGACTGGGTAAAGGAGACCGTGTAGGACTTATAGGGAAAAATGGAGCGGGTAAATCCACACTTCTTAAGCTGATGGCCAATGAAACCCACCCCAGTTCGGGAACTTTTGCTCTAGAAAAAAATTGTAAAATAGGGTATTTGCCTCAAGATTTGGATTTTGAAAACGGGCGATCTGTTTTAGAGGAGGCCTATTTGGCCTTTGAGGAAATTAAAAAAGTCGAAAGTCGGCAAGACGAAATCCACATGATCATGGAGCAAACTCAGGATTTTGAAAGTCAAGATTATTTAGACATTTTGGATGAGTTAAATGACCTTAATACTCGTTATGAAATGATAGGGGGATATCATTATCAAGCTCAAACGGAGAGAATTTTACTGGGATTGGGTTTTTCTATGGATGATTTGAACGCAGCGACAGATACTTTTTCGGGGGGGTGGCGTATGCGTATTGAACTGGCCAAATTGTTATTGAGAGACAATGACATTCTTCTTTTGGATGAACCGACCAATCATTTAGACATAGAATCGATAATTTGGTTAGAGCAATTTTTAAAGAAATATAAGGGAGCTTTGGTGATGGTTTCTCATGACCGTATGTTTTTAGACCAGGTAACCAATCGAACTCTAGAGATCGTCCAGCAACGGATTTTCGATTTCAAAAAATCCTATTCCCAATACATGATTTTGCGAAAAGAATTAAGAGCACAACAACAAGCCGCTCAAAAGAATCAAGAAAAGCAAATTCAGCAAACAGAGCAACTAATTGAGCGCTTTCGTGCCAAGGCATCCAAAGCGAGTATGGCGCAGTCTTTAATAAAAAAATTAGACAAAATGGATCGTATTGAAATTGATCCAGAAGAAAATAAAAGTATCAAATTTGAATTTGCGATTTCTCGTCAACCCGGTAAAATCATCTTAAAAACTTACAAGATTTCAAAATCGTATGGAGATAAAAAAGTACTTAACAATGTAAGTTTAGAGATCGTTCGAGGTGAAAAAATTGCTTTTGTTGGTCAAAACGGACAAGGGAAGTCCACTCTAGCAAAAATTTTAGTTGACGAAATTGACTATGATGGAAAAGTTAAGTTGGGACACAATGTACAGTTGGGTTATTTTGCTCAAAATCAATCTACCTATCTGGATGGATCTCAAACGGTATTGGAATCTGCAGAAGATTCGGCTACTCCTGAAAATAGGACTAAAGTCCGTGATTTATTAGGGGCCTTTTTATTTCAAGGTGAGGCTGTTGACAAAAAAGTACAGGTACTGTCGGGTGGAGAACGGAATCGTTTGGCGCTCTGCAAGCTGCTGCTTCAGCCTTTTAACGTATTGATTATGGATGAACCGACCAATCATTTAGACATTGCTTCTAAAAATGTTTTAAAAGAGGCCCTTATAAAATTTAAGGGGACTTTAATCTTGGTTTCTCATGATCGAGATTTTGTTCAAGGGCTTTGTGAAAAAGTGGTTTCTTTTAAAGATCGTGAGGTAAAGCCCTTTTTGGGTGATATTAATGCCTATTTAGAGTATCAAAAAATCTCTTCATTAAAAGAGTTAGAAAAGAAAACCAAGCAAATTGCAGAAAAGAAGACCTCAGATGCGGAGAGTTTCGAAAGACAAAAGCAAGCACGAGCACAACAACAAAAAATCGAAAAGATTGAAAAGCAAATTGCCCGATTAGAAAAGGAAATCAAAGCGATTGATTTTGAGTTAGAGATCAACTACGAACAAACCATTGCTCAACCTAATTTTTTTGATGAATATCAAGCCAAAAAAAGGAGGTTAGAAGATTTGATGAACCGCTGGGAAGCTCTTCAAACTTAAACCTTCATTCAATTTGCGAAAGGTCTTCAAAAGCTTTAAAAATACTTTTTTTATTGAAAATTTGCCTGAATATAACGTTCAGCATCCAATGCGGCCATACATCCCGTTCCCGCAGCAGTAACCGCCTGGCGGTATTCTTTGTCTTGGACATCACCTGAGGCAAAAACACCCGGTACGTTAGTGCGTGTTGTTTTTCCTTCCGTGATTAAATATCCTGCGTCGTCCATTTCCAGTTGATCTTTAAAAATTTCAGTATTGGGTTTGTGTCCGATAGCGATAAACAATCCTGTAATGGGAATTTCTTCTGTCGTGCCTGTTTGATTGTTACGCATTCGTAAGCCTTCAACGACTTGTTCACCTAATACTTCGTCAATTTCAGTATTATAACGCAAATCGATATTGGTGGTATTAGTCACTCGATGTTGCATGGCTTTGGAGGCTCTCATATGATCTTTACGAACTAACATGGTCACCTTGGAACAGATGTTTGCAAGATAGGTAGCTTCTTCGGCAGCGGTATCTCCACCACCTACGATGGCAACTTCTTGACCCTTGTAAAAAAATCCGTCACAAACAGCACAAGCAGATACTCCACCTCCTCTTAGGCGTTGTTCACTGGGAATACCCAAATATTTTGCTGTGGCTCCGGTACTAATAATCACCGTTTGCGCATGAATTTCCGTTCCGTTCTCAGTAATAGCCTTATGAATTCCACCTAGTCTATTTGAAAATTCAACTTTGGCAATAAATCCAATGCGGACTTGGGTGCCAAAGCGTTCTGCTTGTTGTTGTAATTGGACCATCATCGTTGGGCCGTCAATACCTTCCGGATATCCAGGAAAGTTGTCTACCTCTGTGGTGGTTGTTAATTGTCCACCGGGTTCCATACCTGTATAAAGAACAGGATGCAAGTCAGCACGCGCGGCATATATGGCGGCGGTGTATCCAGCTGGTCCACTTCCAATGATTAGGGTCTTTACTTTTTCCATTTGTTTAAAAATTTAATCAAATGTAATCCATAAAATTTAGTTGTATATTCGTTTTCAATTAGTTTTATCAATAAACTTATTAATGAAATCTTCTTTTAGATATTTTTCTTTTTTAATGGTTCTTTTTCTATTAGCATGTCAAAGTCCTCATAGCATAAACCCTACTCTATTGATTAATAAATCCGTCAAAGCTCACGGTTTTGATCAGTCAGAATTTACGATAGACTTTGACTTTAGGGAGTACCATTACAAATTGATTCGAAAACCCGGTTTTTATTCTTATACTCGCCAAAAATCGAATCAAGATCAAATCATTAGAGACGTGATGACTTCTAAAAAAAAGCTACAACGTTTTGTCAATGATTCTTTATTTCAACTCCCTGACAGCCTCTCTCAAAATTATTCCAGTTCTTTGAATTCGGTACATTATTTTTTTCAGTTACCTAAGCCCTTAGAAGATCCCGCAGTTATCGCAGAGGTTTTGGGAATGGTTTCAATTAGGGGGAATCGATACTGGTCTTTAAAGATTAGCTTTAATGAAGAAAACGGAGGTGAAGATTTTGAAGATGAATTTCGTTATTGGATTCATACAGCAACCTATCGAATAGATTATCTGGCCTACAACTATCAAACTGACGGAGGAGGAACTCGCTTCAGAGAAGCAACCAACCCAAGGGAAATTGAAGGATTTTATTTTCAAGATTACAAGAATTTTAAACCTCAAAATAAAGATGAATCCTTGGATAATTTACCCTTACTTTTTGAGAAAGGAGAGTTGGAAAAAGTTTCGCTAATAGAAAATAATAATATCAGAGTTTCAAAACAACTTAATTAAAGATTGAGCTGGGGTTTATTATGCTTCTTTAAACTCCCAATTTTGATTTTAAATAAAAAAAATTGGGAGTTTTTTAAAAATCCTCTTTCAACTATGAATAGAGTCTTGACTTTGTATCACGTATTTTTTACAGGCTTTGAAATTCTTAAAAGTATGTTCTTCGGGTATCAATTTACCAACAATTCCAATGCTTTTCATCAGATACTTAGGTTGAGATTGAAGACCAACCATAAGAGGAAGAATGTCCTGCTGACTTAAATCCATTAAAACATCTTCTAAGGCAAAAAGTCCAGATTGATCTATGTAGGGTACACGATCCATTCGGATAATGACCACATTTGCAGAAGAAGGTATTTGCTTGGAGATATTTATAAACTCCGAAGTGAAACCAAAAAATAGTGGTCCATTGAGATGTTTTATAAAAACCTTTTCAAGAAAGCTTTTACTTAGTTGTTTTTCGTCCTTCCATGCTTTTTCTTTAATCACCGATTGGACATGGGTATCTTCTGTAGAGATATCACCCATTTTTTTCATAAAAACCAAAGAAGCCAATACTAAACCGATCCCAACAGCATATACAAGGTTCCAGAATACAGATAGAATCAGTACGACAAGCATGACAATTACTTCTGTTTTTGGAATTTTGGACAAGGTATTGAGGCCTTTATAATCCATAACGCCAATTCCTACTGTAATTAATATTCCTGCCAATACGGCTGCAGGTATTTTTGAAGCAACAGGACTTAGTACTAAAAGAATAGCAAGCAAAACTATGGCAGCAATCATACCCGAGCTTTTCGTTTTCCCCCCTGCGTGAATGTTCACCACTGTTCTGATAGTGGCTCCTGCTCCTGGCAACCAACAAAAAACAGCTCCGATTGAGTTTCCAATTCCTTGACCGATCAATTCTTTGTTGGGTTGATGTCGGGTTTTAGTAAGATTGTCCGCAACTACTGATGTCAATAAGGAATCAATGGCTCCTAATAAAGATAGAGTCAGTGCAGTAAATACGTAGGGAAGTATTTGCACAAAGCTAAACTCAGAGAAAATTCGAGCCTGAAATAAAGGAAATCCGTTGGGGATTTGTTGAATGGGGCGGTAGTTTATTTCAAAAATTTGCGTAATGATCGTCACCACAAAAAGAGCGACCAGTGTGCTGGGAATTGCGGTAGTAATTTTTTTGAATCCGTAGATGATAAAAAGAGTACTTAGTGCCAAGATGACCTCAATCCAGTTAATATTTGACAATGCCCTTGGGAATGTTCTTAAAGTTCCAATTACACCTGAGGAATTGTTTTTGGCAAGATTTATGGCTTCCATATAAATGGACTCTTCGTTTACCTTTTTGGCTCGGCGAATGGTTTCTTCAAAGTCTTCAAGAACCAATAATCCTTCTTTTGATTCTTCAATAAGAATTTTTTGGAGTAAATGTTCTTCGGCAAGGGGTTTAAATTGTTCCACATACTCAGGATCATTTTTAACTTCATAGCCCAAAACAGGAAGACATTGAGTAATTAAAATGATGACCCCTATAGCGGTCATAAAACCGGAAACAACCGGATAAGGAATGTATTTGATATATTTCCCTACTCCCAGAAAACCTATGGCAATCTGAAAAAGACCACTGAGTAAAAATACGGCAAGGATATACGGGAGTGCCTCTTCTACCGAGCCGTTGTGAACACTAATTATACTAGCAATAATAACCATACTTACAGCAGTCATGGGTGCAGTTGGTCCCGATATTTGGGTTGGAGTACCTCCAAAAAGAGCAGCAAAAAAGCTTAGGAAAATAGCTCTATAAAGTCCAGCACTGGGTCCCAGTCCTGAACTGACTCCAAAAGCCAATGCTAGAGGGAGTGCAACAATTCCTGCAGTGAGACCTCCCAAAAGGTCTCCTTTGATGTTTTTAAATAAATTTTTCATTTGAACATGTTTTCGTCTCCTTTTTGAGACAGGTTGTAGATAAAATTAAATGGATGTAAAACAAGGGGTACTACACTTCAGGAGGGGGACTAAATTGCTTGAGAGGAATCAATGGATAAGACAAATAAGAGTAAAAAATTCTAAAAGTTTTCGAATAAAAAACCGAAGATTTATACGACACGTCGGAATCAATAAAATCCTTTGTCACTTCTTCTTCTGCCTCTGCTTCTGTATCTATTTCAAAACTGATAAATACAAAATTTCGTTCGATAAACTCATTTTGCAGCAAAGAGAGTGCGGATAAAGAACTTACTAGGCTGATATGGAAAAGTAAGAATAAAATTAAAGATTTAGGCACGGGCAAATGTTTTGAGTAAAAATAATAGATTTAATGATATGAAAAAAGTAGAGTAAAAAAAACAATTAAATTCTTTAGATATATTACTTTAGCAGTTCGCTAATAATTTACCGATGATACACTCCTCTAAAATCGCCGAGTTGAACTATGTTCCCCCCGGCAGTTTCGAAGAAACACGATACGAAAAATTACACAATGTAATCTGTGAATCTTCTTCTCAAGGGTCAATATATATTGCTCACATTATTGCCGAGTTGATTTTAGAAAAACAAAAAAACAACAAAAGTTGTGTTTTGGGATTAGCCACAGGCTCTAGTCCATTGAGCGTTTACAGAGAACTAGTACGGTTGCATAAAGAAGAAGGGCTTAGTTTTCAAAACGTAATTACCTTCAATCTGGATGAATATTTTCCTTTATCCAGCCAAGACGTTCAAAGTTATTTTTATTTCATGCATGAAAATTTATTCAATCATGTTGATATTAAACCTGAAAACATTCACATCCCTAGTGGAGAAGTAAGTCCCGAAGATGTCCGTCAATCCTGTATCGCTTACGAAGAAAAAATAAAATCAATTGGAGGCATAGATTTGCAAATACTTGGGATCGGTCGAACGGGACATATTGGTTTTAATGAACCGGGTTCTCATCTCAATTCTCAAACTCGCTCTATTACATTGGATCACCTCACCCGTTTTGATGCAGCTTCGGCATTTCAAGGGATCGATAATGTGCCCCGAAGGGCGATCACCATGGGAATTCAAACCATTTTAAGTGCACGCCGTATCCTTTTAATGGCTTGGGGGACTAATAAAGCCGAGATCATTCAAAAAGCGATTGAAGGTGAAATCTCGCCCATGATACCGACCACCTACTTGCAACTTCATAAAAACACCACTTTAGTATTGGATCCTGAATCTGCTTCAGAGTTGACACGGATCAAAACACCTTGGTTGGTAGGCACCTGTGATTGGAATGACACCAATCGAACTCGAGCGATCTCTTGGCTGTGTAATACTACGGAAAAATCTATTTTAAAACTGACCGATAAAGATTACAATCAACACGGAATGTCCGATTTACTGGCGTTGCACGGCTCGGCTTATGATCTAAATATAGAAATGTTTAATCGTGTTCAAAGAACCATCACAGGATGGCCCGGAGGAAAACCCAACGCAGATGATAAGTACCGTCCGGAGCGTTCACAACCCGAGCGTAAGAGGGTTATTATTTTTAGTCCGCATCCGGATGACGATGTAATTTCTATGGGAGGGACTTTTGAACGTTTGGTTTCCCAGGGACACGAAGTACACATAGCCTATCAGACCTCTGGAAACATTGCCGTTTCGGATCATGAAGCACTTAAGTACTTAGAAGTAGCCTCCGATTTATTGGGAGAAAATAAAAATAAAACAATTGAAGAGTTGAAAAAAGGCTTTTCAACAGTCAATTCACAAAAAGCTCAACCCCGTTCTATTTCTGAGATTAAAGGAAGTATTCGGAAACGAGAATCTTTGGGTGCAACCCGTTTTATCGGCTTACCGGATTCACAAGTTCATTTTATGAATTTACCCTTTTACGAAACAGGAACAATAGCTAAAAATCCTGTTTCACAAAAAGATATTGATTTGACAATCAATTTGGTTGAGGAAATCAAACCCCACCAGATTTATGCTGCGGGTGATTTAGCGGATCCACACGGAACTCATCGAGTGTGTTTAGATGTTATTTTCGCTGCACTGAAAACATTGAAAACGAAAGAATTTATGAACGACTGTTGGGTATGGCTCTACCGTGGAGCATGGCACGAGTGGGATATGCATGAAATAGAAATGGCCATTCCCATGAGTCCCGACCAAGTTCTGAAAAAGCGAAAGGCTATTTTCTTTCATCAATCTCAAAAAGATGGAGTTGTATTTCAAGGGAATGATCAACGTGAATTTTGGGTTCGAGCCGAAGAAAGAAATGCGGCTACGGCTCAAAAATACCATAAAATGGGATTGGCAGAGTATGCAGCTATAGAAGCGTTCAAGCGTTATTTTTTCTAGTCTCTAATAAATTCTATAATATCGTACTTATAGGTAGCCCTAAGATATTGGATACTACCTAAAGAGTCTAAAAAATAACTGTTACGAGTTTTATTCAAAAATAGACCTGTTTGAGATTCTACGCTTTCATTCGTGATCAAACTCACTCGCTGGTCATGGTTTACTTCAGTGGCAAGTAATCTAAAAGAAGACACATCGAAATAAAAATACCAAAGATCATCATTTTTAGCATTAGGATAGTACACTTTCAACTTATGAGTTAAGATGGAATCCAATAGTTTTTCTTGACCTATATATTCAAAATGAACTGCGTTTTCTTGGAGCTTAAAGGGTTGCCAAAAAACATAGAAAGCTGCATTTAAGTTTTTCTTTGTTTTTTCAATTAAAGAAGAATCACTTTGAAGTTCGTCGTTATGGTATAATCGAACTCCCGATTGATTCAAAATAGCAAGTTGTTTAGTTCCTTGATTTTCCCATTCTATTTTGGTTTGAAAAGGGTTCCACTGATGGGTAATTTTCTGAAGAACTTTTTTTTCAACAAATCCATTTTTGTCAAGAAGCGTCGTGTGTTTTAAGTAGGATATGGAAGAAGCATTTTTCCACGTTTCACCCCCATGCGCCTGAATGCTTTTTTGAAGAATTTGATCCGGTGTAGGTTCTGATTGACAATTCCAGATAAAAAATAGAAGTAACCCAAAATTCAAACGTTTCCACAACTGAGTAAAAACAAAATGTGTATTCAATTAATTTGTATTTTTATGTAAAAATATAATATCTATGCGTAATTACCTCTCAACATTCTGTTTAATAGCTTGCTTAGGACTCATAACTGGGGTAAAAGCCCAGCAAAAGTTTTCCAAGCGAGCCATTGCAAAAATAAAAACGGAGACCCTGAGTCAAGTACAATCTCATCATAAGAATACTCAAGTAATGATTGATAAAGTATTCAGTTTTGCCGAGTTGGGTTTTCAAGAATATGAATCTTCGTTTTATCTCACGGGAATTTTGGAAAAAGCAGGATTTACTATCGAAAAAGGGATTTCCGGGATTCCCACGGCTTGGATGGCTCGTTGGAGCCATGGAGAAGGACCTGTAATTGCATTAGGGAGCGATGTAGATTGTATACCCAAAGCCTCTCAATACCCCGGAGTGGCCTATCACAAACCCATGGTAGAAGGAGCGCCAGGTCATGGTGAGGGACACAATTCAGGTATTCCGGTAATCATTACGGCGGCTTTGAATGTCCAAGAACAAATGCAAAAAAATAACATCGGGGGGACTTTAGTGATATGGCCTGGAATTGCGGAGGAGTTGGTTGCTTCGAAAGCTTGGTATGTTCGAGATGGCTATTTTGACCAAATTGATATGTGTATTTTTACACACGTAAGCAGCAACCTTTCCGTCTCTCATGGTCAAGCCAATGGTACGGGATTGATTTCGGTAGAATATACTTTTGAAGGAGAAGCGGCACATTCCGCAGGATCTCCATGGAGAGGAAGAAGTGCTCTGGACGCTGCCGAACTGATGAATGTAGCTTGGAATTACAAACGAGAACACCTTCATCCTCTTAAAAGATCACATTCTATTTTTACGGATGCCGGCGATCAGCCCAATGTGGTTCCGTCCAAAGCGTCTATTTGGTATTACCTAAGGGATGTGACCTATGATGGAATTATGAAGATGTATAAGGATGCCAACAATATCGCTCAGGGAGCAGCATTGATGACCGATACCAAAGTAAGTTCCAAAATTTTAGGCACGGCTTGGCCCAGACACTTTAACAAGGTTATAGCTGAAACCATGTATGAAAATATCAAAACAGTTGGACTCCCCGTATGGTCTGAGGCAGATCAAGAACTCGCCAAGGCAGTGCAGAAAGAAGTTGATTCTAAAAACAATAAAGGTTTAGCAACAGAGCTCTCTCCACTAGGAAAACCGCTTAAAAATCCAAGAAGTGGAGGATCCGATGATATTGGAGATATCTCTTGGACGATTCCTACGGTAACCTTGCGTTTTCCATCCAATATACCAGGACTTCAAGGACATCACTGGTCCAATGCCATTACAATGGCGACTCCCATTGCTCATAAAGGAGGGACAGCAGGTGCCAAAGTGGTAGCCACAACGGTTATAGATTTTCTAACCCAACCTGAACTATTGGCTCAAGCCAAAGATTATTTTGAAACAATTCAAAGCAAAGAAACTAAGTATCAACCCATGATCACTAAAAAAGACCCTCCACCCACTTATCTGAATGAAGATATTATGAAACAATACCGACCCCTTTTGGAGCCGTTTTATTTTGATGAAACAAAGTACGATACCTATTTAGAACAGTTGAATATTACGTATCCAACTCTTAAATAATCTGTCATGAAACGGATTTTTTTAGTGGGGGTGCTTTTGGTTTCTTCGTGGATGTTTGGTCAAAAACCCCTATCAAAAAAAGACTCTACTGAGATTGTAAGTCTTTTGTTTAAGCAACAGGCCGACTGGAATCGAGGAGACATAGATGAATTTATGAAGGGCTATTTAAAATCAGATGAACTTGTTTTTTCTGGATCTTCGGGACCGATTTATGGTTGGGAGGCCACACGTGCACGCTATAAAAAGAGTTATTCCAATCGGGTTTTGATGGGTGAATTAAAATTTGATATTTTGAATCTGATCGCATTAAGTCCAAAAGTAGCACAGTTACAAGGAAAATTTTATCTTACCCGTGAGATTGATGATAGTAGTGGCTATTTTACTTTGACCTGGCTAAAAGTATCGGGTCAATGGTTGATCATTTCCGATCATACTTCGGTCTCAACAAAATAATTTTGACTAAGGGATGAAGTCGAAATAGGTATTTGGATACGGTTCATTTTGTAATGTAAAATGCCACCATTCTTTTTCGTAAGGAACAAAACCCATTTCTAGCATGACCGTTTTCAGCAGTGTACGGTTCGCTTTTTGAATCGGTGTTATTTCTTTAAAAGCAAAATGAGAGCGGTTACCAAAAAAATCCCATGAGCCACCCATATCCAATTCTATTCCTTTGTCTTTTCCAGTTGTGTAAATTAGGGTTAAATCAACGGTACTGCCTCTGCTGTGTCCACTTTTTGAAGCAATATATCCCAGCTTAAAAAGAGAATCTTTATGTAGTTGGGGATAGTATTCATTTTTTTTGAGTGTATCGGATGAAACTTTAGACCATCGAATAAAATCATCAACGGCTCGTTGGGGTCGGTAGGCATCAAATACTTTTAATCCTAACTTTTTTGTACTCAATTGTTTTTGAACTTTTGTTAATGCTTCTGCCAAAGGCAGCGTTCCAATTATTTTAGAATGGGAATAGCCCTCTACAGGTCTGCCCATAAAATTTTCGGGAGTTGCATAGCGTAGGTCAACAACCAGCTCAGGAATCGCATCATTCAAAAAGACAAATCCTTTGGGTAGTTTCATTGATGAAAGACAACCGACTAAAAAAAGGAATAGTAGAAATTTAAAATTGAATGGCATAGTCTAAAAGTGTTCCTCGAATGGATAAATCATACAGAGCACGTTGTTTTCTGCTGGGATATACCCGGTTGCTTAAAAAAATGACAAAACAATCGTGTGAAGGATCCACCCAAACAAAAGTACCGGTAAAACCGCTGTGTCCAAAGCTGTCCGGACTGGCTAAAGCCGACGGGTAGGGGCTTTCTTGATTTGGATCAATACTGGGTTTGTCAAATCCTAAGCCTCTTCGATTTAAGCTATTGGGATACGTTTGTTGAATAAAGGTATTAATAGTTTGTGGTTCCAAGTATTTTTTGCCCTGATGGGTTCCTTGATCCAGCAGCATTTGGAGCAGTGGAGCAATGGATTGTGCATTAGAAAACAAACCTGCATTTCCAGATATGCCGCCCATCATGGCAGCGGCTTCATCATGAACCCAACCCTGAACCAATTGTTTACGAAACAGAGAATCTTTTTCGGTAGGAACGATTGTATTTTTTGAAAATCGCTGAATAGGGAGGAAAGTCAAATGTTCCAACTCTAAGGGTTTGTAAAAATGTTTTTCTAAAAAGGAAGTAAATGAAAGACCACTGAGGGATTGAACCATTTTGGGTAGAAAGAAAAACCAAAGTCCGGAATATTTGTATGTATTGAGTTCACCCAGAGGGGTTTTCTTAATTCGTCGAAAAATCTTTTTTGAATAGTTTTTGTGGATATATAATGAATCGCTTATTTGAATGGGATATTTTCTGTTGGGTAGAGATGAGAGGGTTCGTTTTTTTAAGTTTCCATTTTTTTTAAAGATTGTGTTTTGGTGTGCAATATAAGGAAGCCAGCCAGCACTATGACTGAGGACTTCTTTAAAAGTGGTATTTTTTTTATTTGAATTTTTTAAGATGGGGATGTATTGGGAGACTTTATCCTCTAAATTGATGTCATAAAGCTCATATAGCTTCATGAAAGCCAGTGTAGCAGCTAAAACTTTGGTGACTGATGCCAGATCATACAGATGATCATCTTCTACTTTAGCGATGGAATCGTAGGTATGAAATCCATAACTTTTGTGAAGTTGAATTTGACCATTTTTATAAATAAGTACTTGTGCACCTGGAAAAGCTTTTTGTTGAATGCCAAAATGAATCAAATCATCAATAGGGCCTTCTAATCTATTTAAATTAGAATCCTTCCCTTGACAAGATCCATTAAGGGGGATCACTAAGCTTAATATAATGAATAAATAATTGAGCTTTTGATGCATTTTAACAATTTTTTGATTGGGGCAGCTTCATTAGGTGTTTATTTTAAAATTAAAAGATATCATTTTTATAAATTTAGGCGTTTAAATAAAAACAACAAAATTTGTGCGAACTACAGTTTTGTTTTAATTAAATATTTTCTAATGCGTTCGAAACCTATTTTACGAATAATAATAATATTTTTTCTTTTAGGCGGTCATTCTATTTTTTCACAAGAAGAAGAGATCGAAGAAGAGTTACTTCCTTTTGACGCAGTGATCGAATCTGAAATGGGTGGAAAGCGAATGAAATTTTATGGGAATACTCGTTTTAATTTTAATCAAGCCTATTTTTCTAACTGGATATCGGGAGGTGAAAGTGCATTGACCTTCTTATATGGCTTAGATTATAATTTTAACTATTCAGATCGAAATGGTTTGGTTTGGGATTCGAATCTGTTACTCTCAGTGGGAACTACTTTTATTTCAGGTGATAAATTTTTTAAAAAAGCAGACGATCGTTTTGAAATCGGGTCTTTAGTAGGAAAACAGATCAATCAAAATTGGAACTATTCGGGTCTCTTAAATTTCAAAACACAATTGTTACCGGGGTATCGTTTTTTTGAAGAGGATGGTATCGAACAAAGAGAACAAGTTTCGCAAATTTTCTCACCGGCCATACTTCAGGCCGGGATAGGTTGGTATTATAAAAAAAATGATAACTTTAGACTAAACCTTTCCCCATTAACGGGTCGAATGATTATTGTATCTAAAAAATATACCAAGGATTTAGCCCCAGGTAAAACTTATTTTGGAGTCGATTCTCAAAAAGCAACTAAATTTTTCTTTGGTGCTTCTTTTTCAGGTTACTATAAGACAGAACTCATGAAAAATATTATTTGGGAAAATAAATACAGTATTTATATAAATTATCTTGAAAAGCCTCAAAATGTTGATTTTGATTGGGATTCCAGTTTTCGATTTAAAGTCAATAGCAAAGTGTCGGGAAGTTTTGTATTCCATTTGCTTTATGACGACGACTTAATAGGCAAGTTACAGGTTCGTGAATTAATGGGTCTGGGGATTAATATTGATTTATAATTATTATTTACCCTGGGCTTTTTTCAAAAACCATTTGTAGTCATAGAATGTAACAAACACATTATACACTCCTCCTTGTCCTCTTGGATCCACTTCTACCACTACAGTTTTATCTGAATCAACGAATCGGATACAAGGTAAATTCTTTTTAACCAATACGGGCTTAGACCAGTTTTCTTGTGCATAAACGGTTTTGTATTTATTTGATTCAAAGTGTTTACGACTTTTTATCAGATAGGTTTCAGCTTCTAGGAGTGTCAGGTTTTTTTTACTCCAAACATTAATGCTTACCAACTTACCGTCGTGATCCACAAGAGATTTTTTTCTAAAAGCATAAGAAGTCATTGGACCAAAAGAGATATTTTTTAATTTTTGAGATTCACTTTTTAAAACTTGTTTGGCTTCGGATAGGGGCATATTAAAATAAAAATTGTCATAAAGATTTTGGCAATATACTTTTGAGCCAAAAACAAAGGTGCAAAACACACCAAATAATATTCTTTTCATTGGTAAAACTAAAAAATAGAAAGCGTAAATATAACCGAAACTCTTGTCATAATAAATAAGTTGCATTAATAATTTTTTTTTGTATCTTTAATGGAATTTCATTTTAAAAACAAACCAATTTTATTGAATTTAAACCGTCTTAATTAAGGCGGTTTTCTTTGTTTTCCATTTTTAAATCCACAATTCGGTACTGTAGTTTACAAAATTAGATCAAAAATAAAGTATGGAAAAGCAGTATGCATTAATTACAGGTGCTTCTTCAGGAATAGGCTTAGAGATTGCTAAAAGCCTTGCAAGACGAAATTATCAACTGGTTCTGACCGCAAGAGATATAGAAAAATTAAAAAATGTTGCAGGTCAACTTTCTAATGATTACGCGGTAGAGGTAGATTGTTTGTCTGTGGATTTAAAAAATCCTTTAGCTCCCCAGAAGTTATTTGATTTTTGTGAGTCCAAAGGCTACGGTATTGAAATCATGATTAATAATGCCGGATACGCGCTCCCTACTCCGTTTGACCAAACGCCCATGGAACAAGAGGAGGACTTTATTCGGGTACTGGGGATTGCTGTTATCGCACTTTCAAAGCTTTTTTTGATACCAATGCTCCAACGAGGAAGAGGAAAAATCATGATTGTTTCTTCGGTAGCTGCTTTTGCTCCACCTTCTTCGATCCAAACTCTTTATGGTCCGATCAAAACTTTTATGAATCGATTTGCAGAGGGCTTGAACCGAAACTACAGGCACCAAGGAGTAACCACTACTGCCTTATGTCCAGGGTATACGATAACCAATTTTCATACGGCCAGCGGTGTTCAGGATGAAATGGATCGTGTTCCTTCATTTATGAAAAAAGAAGCTAAAAGAGTAGCTGAACAGGGTGTTAGGGCACTTTTAAAAGGAAAAGAAGTTTGTGTGCCTTCAAAGACTTTTAAGATTATTGTTTTTTTGCTCCGGTGGCTTCCTAAATCCGTATTTTCAATTGTAAGTTCGCAATTGGCTCCCGGAAGGTATGATAATCAAAACTAGGATTTGGTACCGGTAACGACTAGTGTTCCTTCCCAATTTTCTTTAGCTCCTACTCGCCAGCTTTGTATGTTTTTGAATCCTGCAGATCCAAAAAATCCGATCCATTCTTTCTCAGGGAATAACTTCATAATAGATATCCCACATTCCTCCGACCAAGTATGAGAGATGGTATTTTCATAATAGAAATCCAAACCAATTATTAGTCTCCCACTTTCTTTTAGCCAGTTGGAGTAAATGTTTTGAATCAATGCTTCGGGTTTTTCGAGGTAGTAAAAAACCTCCATGGAGTGAACTAAATCTACTTTTTTTTTGGGTTTCCATTTCCCTAAATCTGAGTAGATATAATCATTTTGAGGGTCTATACTTTGAGCTTTAGCAATCATTTTTTGAGATCCGTCTACACCGAAAGCAAGACTACAATTTGGGAGTTGTGCTAGTTTTCGAACCACCCATCCGTTACCGCATCCGGCGTCAATAGAGCTAAATCCATTGAGTCCTTTGGTTGCAAAATCAAGCATGTTGTTTACCGACTCTAGATGATTTTTTTCCATTCCGTGATCCTTGCCCGATTCGGCCCAGTCACTAAAAACTTCAACAGGCAATTTTTTCATACAATCACTTTTGTTAATTAAAGTCATACGAAGGTTACGCTTATTTTTATAATTTTAGAGGAATGCATTTTAATTATTTCAACAAAAATCAAAAGATTATGAACAATTTTATTCGGCTCCTCAGCTTGTTAATTTTCTGCTATTCTTGTCAATACCCTATTTCCAATCCCGAGCAAGAGCAGTGGATTTCATTATTTAACGGAAAGGATTTTTCAAATTGGGACATAAAAATAGCAGGTCATGAACTCAATGATAATTATAAAAATACCTTTCAGGTTCAAGATAGTCTGATCCGAATTGTTTATGATGAATACTCAACGTTTGATGATAAATACGGTCATATGTATTACAAAACACCCTATTCTTATTACAAACTCCGTTTTGACTATCGTTTTACGGGTACACAAACCCCTGGAGGGGAGGAGTGGAATATTCGCAACAGTGGTATTATGATTCATTCCCAATCGGCTTCAAGTACCACTTTGGCTCAACATTTTCCGGTTTCCATTGAGATTCAACTGCTGGGAGGCTTGAATGATAAAGAACGACCCACTGCCAATCTGTGTACCCCAGGAACGGCAGTGATCTTTAAGGACAGTTTGGATTATACACATTGTATTTCTTCTGCTTCCAAGACCTATTATGGAGATCAATGGGTTCGGGTTGAAGCACTAGTTTATGGAGATGAATCCATTACTCATATAGTGGAAAAAGATACGGTTTTAAGTTACCGTAAGCCTCAAATAGATCGTTCTTTTATCGATGCGAACTACCAGGGAGCCGACTGGGATCGAATGGGCGTGAGCAACAAAGAATATTGGATCCAGCAAGAGGGGACCATTGTTTCCGAAGGTTATATTGCCCTACAAGCAGAAAGTCATCCCATTGATTTTAAAAATATTGAGCTTCTAAACCTTTGTGGATGTATGGATCCCAAGGCACAAAATTATAAATCCTATTTTGTAAAATCGGATCCTAAGAGTTGTGTTTATTAGCTTATACAAAGGGAATAATTAAGCATTTATTCCCCAATACGTAATCCCGCCCCATACTCCATAACGGATAAGCTTTCCCCAAAACATCCAAAAGGCAACGGAGGTTATTTTGGTTTTAAAAAATCCCAATCCAACTGCTAAAGGATCTCCAAGAATAGGCAGCCAACAAAAAAAAGCCATTATACTTCCATATCGATCAATTTTGGTTTTAAACGATCGAATTTTTTTACGCGTGATTTTAAAATATTTATGAAGAAATCCCCATTTTCCCAATCGACCCAGACCATAACTAGTCATTCCTCCTAGCCAATTACCCAGTGTAGCAACTCCGAGGCACATCGCTAGATTGTAATGATTTGCGATAAGGAGACTTAATACAATTTCTGAACTCATGGGAAGGATTGTAGCCGCTAAAAAACTTGCTAAAAAAAGACCCAAATAGCCCCACTCTGCATAGGATTCCATTGTTAAAATTTTAGAAAAATAAGCAATTCTAGGTTATCAGTAAATAGTTGTGATTAAAAAGCTATCTAATAAAATAAAAGTTACTTTTATAATGATATCTTTAGTTAATGAATAAAGTAAAACAAGCAACGCTTTTTGGAGCAACAGGACTAATTGGGAATTGTATTTTAAGTAAGCTTTTGAACGATGATCAATTTAGTAAGGTGGTGGTAGCAACTCGAAATCTAATTGATTTTGAAAACAAAAAAATAGAAGTTCAATTCATTAATTTTGATGATCCAGAGGAAATTAAAAAAAGCATTTCCAAAAGTTCGATTGTATTTTCCACCATAGGAACAACTCAATCAAAAGTGAAAGGGGATCAAACAGCTTATCGAAAAATTGACTTTGACATAACCTATCATGTTGCTCAGGCATGTAAGTTTTATGATGTAGAACACTTTTTGATGGTATCTAGTGGAGGTGCGGACTCTAAAAGCAATAATTTTTATTTAAAATTAAAAGGTGAAATCGATCAAGCAGTATTCGATTTAAATTTGAATTCGGCACTTATTTTTAGACCGTCCCTGTTGATGGGAAAGAGAAAAGAGTTTAGATTGGGAGAAAGGATTGCTCAAATCATCCTGCCGATTATTTCCTTTTTGATGCCCAAAAACTTCAAACCCATTCAAGCCGAAAAAGTGGCAAACTCGATGATTAATTATTCTAAATCATCCCATGTAGGAAATAAAATAATTCAGAATGCAGACATGCAACGATCTATTGATCATAACAATAAGTACTAAAAAAATTAGTTATAAATTGTAACATTAAAATCTATTTTAAAATGAAAAGAATATTGTTAGTAGGAATCTTCTGCTTGCCCATGTTCGGGTTTTCCCAAGAAGAAGCCGTAAAAAAAGTGGTTGGCAAGTTCATTGAATTTGGATGGAAGGGAGGTTTGAACTTTAATTCATCGGGGGAAGTTCTGAACATTGCAAATGAATTTACAAATATAGACGATGCAAAAGGAGCTGTAAGTGGATTCAATATAGGAATCTATTCTCAAGTCAAATTATTAATGCTTTATGTCCGACCCGAATTGCATTTCAGTAAATACAATACGGATTATGAAAATATCACGGTAGGCCAGTCAAGAATAGAACTACCCGTATCCTTGGGATTGAAAGTGCTGCCTATTTTGAGTGGTTTTGTGGGTCCTACCTACCGATATAAATTGGATGGAGGCGACTCAGATTATACGCTGGAATCAGTAAAAGGAGATTCGACGCTGGGAGTTCATTTTGGGGTTCGTTTGCATTTGGGTAAATTGGGGATCGATGCTCGATTGGAAAGAGGTATTTCTAGTGAAGAAGCTACCCTGCTCTCCAACAACAATGTAAATATTGGTACGATAGATGCCCGACCCAATTTACTAAGTGTCGGACTATCCTATTCTTTTTAGTTTAGGAATGCCTTATTTATAGGTTTTTTGACGGTTTCTTTTTCTTCCATATCCAAATTAAAGCATTTAGTTTATTCTTTTGCAAGTAAATTTTGATTTGGGTTCGAGAGCGATTAGAGATTCATTATCTTTAAATCAGTTAATTTTAAATCCTAACCAAAATGAATAAAATTTGTATACCATTTATTATGGTAGTCCTGTTACTTGCTAGTTGTCAAACGAGTCAACCGGAAACCTATCAGATGGATTTGGTAAGGCTGTCACAAATTGACAGTATGTTAACCCAAGCTATAGAGGAGAATTCTATTCCGGGAGCCGTTGCTTTGGTAGCCAAAGAAAATCAAATCGTTTACAAAAAGGCTTTCGGTGTCAAAAATCCGGATACCGGAGAGAAATACCAAGTGGACGATATCTTTCGTATTGCCTCAATGACCAAAGCTGTCACCTCTTTAGGCGTTATTAAATTATGGGAGCGTGGACTTTTAAGATTGGATGAACCCATTGAAGAGTACATACCCGAGTTTAAAGGTGTTGGGATCTTAGATACATTTGATCCAAAAGACTCCACTTTTACGGTAAAACCCACAGAAAAGAAAATAACAATTCGAAACTTATTGACTCATACCGCAGGTCTGGGTTACGGGTTTATTGATGGCAATCCTTCCATAAAAGCGGCTTTTGTCAAAGAAAAAAATAAATTTATGCCAGATGGGGTTTTGGGCTTTTCGGATGCGAACGTTACCATAGAGGAAACGATAAAAAAAATGGCTAAAATGCCTTTACATCACGAACCGGGTGAACGGTTTACCTATGCCATTGGTTTGGACGTATTGGGGTATTTGATTGAAATTATTTCGGGTCAATCCCTCGCTGAATTTTTTGAAAAAGAGTTGTTTATTCCTATGGAGATGAACGATACTTATTTTTATTTACCCGAGGAAAAGGCAGATCAACTGGTTCCCATACTGACCAAAAAAGAGGAAGACTGGATTGTTTTTGAGGAAGAACGATACAATGTAAATTATCCCATAGAGGGAGCTAAAAAATTCTATTCTGGTGGCGGTGGTCTATCGAGTACAGTTGAAGACTATTTTAAATTTCTCTCCATTTTCATGAATGACGGTAGGTATAAAAATACACAAATCATCAGCCCTGTTACCAACGATTTAATTCAAAGAGATCAGTTGGCAAAAATTACAGGTGAATCCAATCCTCCCTTGGGTCAAGGATTGATTTCGGGGATTGTAAGAGACTCGGATTTATTGACCGGAGCAAGAGGGGGAGAGGGAACGATCTTTTGGGGTGGCTATTTCAATACGGCCTATTTTGCGGATCCCAACGAAAAGGTTATTGGAATTATCTACAAGCAAACTCAGATGATAGGAGAACCCACAACGGAATTATTTAATCAAATCATTTTTGGAGCAATTACAAAATAACCTCTAACTTTTAAACTGAAAAACCCTCTTATAGGGAGGGTTTTTTTGATGGTATATTGAGATTGAAGAGGAATTGATTTTTAGGGTTCTACCATCCTGTTCAAAAAATAAAAAATAACTATGGGTTTCGACTTAGCTCCAATCTAATGGATTGGATATAATTCATTTTGACCGTTTTTTCGTTATTTAATGTTTCTTCTATTGTATCGGCAATTTCCTCTTTACTCAATCCATTTTTCAATCCGACAACGGTTTTTTCGTAAAGGTCACTGAGAGATTTTTTGAGTTGGGTAACGTCTTTTTTGCTGCTGATCTGACCATGTCCCGGCATGATAATTGTTTGGTCGTCACAAAGTTGCTCTAGCTTTCCCAAAAGTTGAATTAATCCTTTGATCGACCCTCCGTTGTTTAAATCCACATAGGGATAACCATATCTGACAAAGGCATCACCTGTGTGCATTACATTGGATTGTTTAAAAAAGACAATACTATCTCCGTCGGTGTGTGCACTCCCAAAGTTGTATAATTCGATATCTTCATCGCCCTCAGTTAGTGTCATTTTGCTTTCGTAAGTGATCACAGGAAGCGCATCCGATTCGTATTTAGGTTGAATGAAATTATCAATAGAAGCATAGATCCCACCATACAATTCTGCAGTTTCTTTCATTCTTTTTTTTGCATTTTGATGGGAAATAATGGGTATTCCTTGTTTTCCAAAAGCTCTATTTCCATCGGAGTGATCGTGGTGAAAGTGTGTGTTGATTATGTATTTTATGGGCTTGTCTGTAATAGTTCGTAGGGAACTCATTAAGACCTCTTCAATAATTTCGTATTTATTATCAATTAAAATCACATCCTTTTCGGTAACAAAAACCCCTACATTTCCACCTCCACCTACTAGCAAGTAGAATTGATCATTGATTTTTTTAATTTCAAAAAATTTCACATCGTTTTGAACACTTTGAATTTGTCGGTTGTATTTTGAAAAATCTTCATTTTGAGCAAAAATCGAATAGGAAAATAGAATGAGTGTAAAATGGAGAATAGGTTTTTTCATTGAAATTAAATTTATAATTATCGATCCTCAAAAGATAAGAAAATAAGAAGGGCTTTTGTCATGGAAAGGCATCCATTAATAAGGAGCAGTTCATAAAACGATTAGAATGGATTTTGAAAAGGATTAAAATCCCAAAGATTGGGTAAAACAAAATAGACCATCGCTAGAATGATGGCAATGGAAATGATATTCATAACAATGCCAACACGAACCATATCGGGTATTTTTAGATAATTGGATCCAAAAACAACAGCATTGGGTGGAGTAGCAACGGGTAACATAAAAGCACAAGATGCGGCCAGTGTGGCTCCAACCATTAGTAGATAAGGATGGATCTGAAGAATTACCGCAGTAGGAGCTAAAATAGGCAATAGCATGGCTGTGGTAGCTAGATTGGAGGTGATCTCGGTTAAGAAATTGACAGCAGTTATGACAACCATTAAAATAATAAGTGTAGAAAATCCGTTTAATTGAACCATACTCTCTGCTATCCAGGAAGCCAAACCACTGGTTTGGAATCCTTGTGCAATGGCCAACCCCCCCCCAAAAAGTAGTAAAGTACCCCAAGGTAATTTGACGGCATCTTCCCAATTCATTATTTTTTCAGTTTTCCCTTCCTTATCTTTTGTATTGAATAAAAACAAGCTAATCCCAGAGATCAGTCCAATGATGGAATCGTCTAGGTTTGGTAGGAATCTATTTAAAAGAAACGATCTAGAAATCCAAGCCAACCCTGTGAGAATAAAAACACTTAACACAATTTTTTCTTCAAAACGAATAGAGCCCAATTTTATTAATTGACGGTCAATTTCTTCTTTACCTTCCGCAAACTCTTTTTGTTTAAACTGAAAAGCCACTCGAGTCAAATAAACCCAGGCAATGATCAAAAGAATAATTGAAATGGGAAGTCCAAAGACAATCCATTGTAAAAAGCTAATCTCAATGGAATACAATTCCTGAACGATACCGGCAAAAACAAGATTGGGAGGCGTTCCGATTAAAGTAGCGATTCCTCCAATGGATGCACTAAAAGCAATGGAAAGCATTAACGCTTTTCCAAAAATCAAGTTTTCATCTTCTGGAGTATTTTTTAAATCCTTCATTTGTTTAATAATTGCTATTCCTATAGGGAGCATCATTACTGCCGTAGCGGTGTTAGAAATCCACATGGACAAAAATGCCGTTGCGACCATAAAGCCTAAAATTATTTTCCGAACATTGGTTCCGATCAGTCGAATAATATTTAGCGCAATTCGGCGGTGTAAATTCCACTTTTCAATGGCCAGCGCCAAGATGAACCCTCCCATATAAAGAAAAACAAAACGATGACCATAAGAAGAGGAGGTTTCAGAAAGGGATAATGCACTTGATAAGGGAAATAAAATGATGGGGAGTAAGGAAGTAGCTGCAATTGGAATGGCTTCTGTAATCCACCAAATTGCAATCCATAGAGTAGATGCTAAGACGGCATTCCCTTCATCCGATAGATCCTCAATAGTTAGGACGTATCGTGTCAACACAAACAGTATCGGACCTAAAATTAAGCCTATTTTTTTTGCATTCATTTCTAAAACTCTAGCATAAAAGTATCAATTCTTCATCTCCTAGTCACCCAATTCGTTCTTTTTTATCGAAAATTTCATTCAAATACATTCGTCTTAATTCCTGACACTTCAATTTTTTTATGAACTATAGAACACATTAAAAGTAAAAATAATTTGTCATTTTGTAAAAAATATTTTACACTTGAAAAAATATAATTATGAAAATAAACTATCTTTTTCCTTATAAATTTAAAAGATTGGGCTTGTGGTTTCTGTTTCCTGCTTCCATCTTTGGCTTAATAATTACCCTTTATGAATGGGATCCTGCTCTATTAGATTGGAAAGTGCCAGCGATTTTTATAGATCAGTTTTTTGGTAAAAATCAGTTGATTGGGATGGTGAACAATAATGTTTTAAATGAAATAGTGGGAGTACTGATTTTAGTCAGTTCGATATTAGTTGCTTTTTCAAAAGAAAGAGTGGAAGACGAGTATATAGCAAAACTTCGATTAGAATCCTTGGTTTGGGCCGTTTATGTTAATTATGCGATTCTTTTGGTTTCTTTTTTATTCATTTTTGATATGTCCTTTTTATGGGTAATGATTTTTAATATGTTTACCATTTTGTGGTTTTTTATCATTCGATTTAGTTGGTTAAAATCCAAGTTAAAACAATTCTCTACTGATGAATAATACGATCAAAATCTTTCGAGCAAAAAAAAGTATTACACAGGCTGAATTGGCGGATCTGATTAAGGTTAGTAGGCAGACCATTAATGCAATGGAATTGGGGAAGTACGTTCCATCTACCGTACTTGCGCTCCGTTTAGCAACCATTTTTGAGGTTGAGGTGAGTGAGCTTTTTACTCTTGAAGAAACAGACTGGGATTGAATCAAGCCCATGAAAATCCAGACTTATTAAATATAACATTCGTTTTAAAAATCCTCAGATAACTGTTGTTTTAGTTTTTGAAGGGATTCGTTGTAGCGATTAACCCAACGATCTTTTGACTAATAGCGAGACTGTTTTGTTTCAATATGGCTCTTGGGGTCAGGTCGTCATCAATGGTTTTTTTAACTTGAGAAATATAGGCTTTGTCACTTTTAAAGTTTTTACTTCCGATAAACAGTTTAGGATAGTGAATTTGGAAATAATCCATAGCCTTTCTTTGTGCAACGGCTTCATCTTTCACATTGGCATTGATATAAGAAAAATAAACATTGTGCATCAAATCCAATTCTTGTTTGATTACGGAAGATTCCAGATATCGAATCTTACCATCGTTTACGAGTGAGTTGTAAAATGCTACCGGAGGCATAAACCCTCTATAATTAAATATCTTATTAAAGGATTGCTTGGATTTTTTGTATA
>JAYNHN010000002.1:0-45401 GCA_038108035.1 Flavobacteriaceae bacterium | reverse complement strand
GAAGAACATCTTTTTAAAAACATCTAGCTATTAAATAAATCCATCTAAAAACACACCCCTAAATCACCTCTTAATAGGGGGGATTTAAAATTAAATAAAAGCATTTAATCAAGTACGATCACTGATTCGTATTATGATTTGCTGGTCATAAAAATTCTCAAACGATCATTCGCTTATTCATGCTTGACATTCCATTATTTCGAAAATTCTCAAATCCCAATAGAAATACCTCCAAATGCATTTCTCCCGGGAGCCGGCTCAAAGTGTCTTGCTCCAAAAGCATTAAGTCGGATGTTGTCAAAATACTGAGCATTGAGCAGATTTTGAATCCCTCCAAAAGCTGAAATACTTCCCCACGAAAGATTCCATTTTTTTTGAGTCTGAAAGCGGATCTTCTGATACGCCTCGATGACAACGGTATTGACATTATTTGCATAAAATTCTCCGATGTGTTCAATACTAACCTGCCATTGCCAGTCCTTTAGAGATTCGTATCCCAATTGAACAAAAAACTGA
Organism: Flavobacteriaceae bacterium; assembly: GCA_038108035.1. GTDB lineage: Bacteria > Bacteroidota > Bacteroidia > Flavobacteriales > Flavobacteriaceae > MS024-2A. The sequence continues at coordinate 44,885 of JAYNHN010000002.1, read as the reverse complement.
CTCCCTGGGATCCCTGGAAGTTGATTTCCATTCAAATCGGAATTGGGATTTTCTTCAGTACTTTTAAATACATATTGGGCTTGAGTTACACTGGCTTCGAGTTTCCACTGATTCCATTGGTAGGTTCCAAAGGCTTCCAATCCAAAACGATTGGTAGCTCCAACGTTCCGATAAAAAGAACGTCCCGGAAATGCTTCCAATTCATACGGTAAAATCTCATTGGTACTCTGAATGAAAAATACATTGGCTTCCAAACGAACTTTAGAAAAAAGTGCTTTCCAGCCGACTTCGTAATTAAGCGCAAAAGAGGGATCTAAATTTAAATTCAAGCCTTCCGCTCCTGAAGGGTTTGCTGATAACTCGCTTAATGTTGGGGTCTCGAAGCTGGTTGAAAAGTTTACGAAAAGGCGGTGACGATTTGAAATCTCATGACTTAATCCAAAACTGGGATTCAAAACGGAGTACACTTGGTTTTCTTCTACTGTATCAGCTCCCAATGACTGATGATCATAACGTAAACTCGTTCTTAGCAACCATTTTTTCCATTCCAATTCATCCAATATATACATTCCAAAACTTCCGAATTCTTCTAATTGAGAAAAGGTCAAAGCTCCCTGAACTCCTTTAAGGTTTTTAAATCGATCCCGTTGATCTTTTTGTTGCATGGTTTCAATCCCTAGCTGCCACCTATGATTCACCTTTTCTTTTTGCTCATTATATGAAAGTCGGCTTCCTAAGCCAAAATAATTTCGATATAAATCGATGATTCCTCCATTTTCAAAAGGGAGCTTTCCGTAAAAATCCCTCAGAGAATAGAATCCATAATTTTCCCATTTCCATTGACTTCCAAAAGATTGAACCCAACGCAGTCCCCATTTCAATTGGTCAACGGTTTCATAGGTATTGTAATCTATATTTCGCTGTCTGGCCTGTCGGGGTTCAGCGGTCGCCTCTTCAAAGTTTAACCCTCCTGCATCCTGAGCCAAGGGACTATTGGTATAATTAATCTGTGCTTGAATAAAAGACTGCTCACTCCATTGGTGGTTGAGTTTAGCATTGAAAACATTTTGTTCCAAACGACTGTTTCCACGATATCCGTCTGTAGTGGTTCTATTGGCATACAATAGTGCGGTTGTTTTTTTATTTTTCAATTGAGTGGTTAATTGATACGATTGAAGACCATAAGCTCCAAAAGTTGTTCGAAAACGAGTAGATTCCTCCGTTATGCTATCAAGCGTATTAATATAAATTACTCCCCCCGAGGCGTTTCCATACAAACTTGCGGCGGGACCTCTTAAAATCTCTATACGATCCAAAGCTCCCAGGGGTAAATTATCCAATTGTCCCTGTCCATCCGGGGTGGTTTCTGGAATTCCATCTACGATGATTTTTATCCCTCGAATACCAAAAGCAGCACGCGAACCAAATCCACGAACTGAAATTCTTAGATCTTGAGCATAATTTGTAGCATTTAGAGAAAATAATCCGGGTACCGCACCTAAATATTCCTGTAATGACAGTTGCTGATACATGGGTTGCGTCTTAGAAAAATCTAAAATGCTCAATGCAACCGGTAAAGTATTTCTGGAGGTTTCTAGTTTGGTCGCTTCTAATGACACTTCATCTAATGTAACCGTTGTGGTTTGGGAGGTATTTTGACCATTTGTTGATATGCTAACCAGAAAAAAGAGTGCAAATAAACACCCTGTCCAAATTATTTTTAACGATTTCCGCTTCTTCATTCTTTATCTTTAAATTTGTATAAAGATAAGTCATTTATGTACCTCTCGGAAACAGAAGAAATAATCGCTTACATTGCTTGTATAGCTATTGTTATTGGTTTTGTAGTAAGTACTTATATGGAAATTAAAAACACCATTACCGAGGAAAAAGAAAAATTTGCTGAACAAAAGAAAAACGAAGAGAAGATCAAAACCCTAATTGAATATTTCAATGCTAAGAAAAAACTCATTGATCTGGTTGCCCAAAAACAAAAGAAAGATTCTCTCCCCCAAAACAAAAAATAAATAGTACATTTGTATATACAACAGTTATTGGTTTATATAAAATTCTATGAAAAAAATATACCATTCTTCACAAACACGAGGTGAAGCAAATCACGGTTGGCTCCAAGCCAAGCACTCTTTTAGTTTTGCCAATTACTTTGATCCCGAACGCATCCAATTTGGAGCTCTTCGAGTTTTAAATGACGATATCATTGCTCCTGGGATGGGTTTTGGGATGCATCCTCACGACAATATGGAAATCATTACCATTCCTCTGGAAGGTGCTTTGGAACATAAAGACAGTATGGACAACATTGGATTTATTGAAGCAGGTGAGATTCAGGTAATGAGTGCGGGAACGGGTGTTTATCATAGTGAGTACAATAAAAATAAAGATCAACCAATCAACCTACTGCAGCTGTGGGTATTGCCAAATCAAAAAAATGTTTCCCCTCGGTACGACCAAAAGAGCATCAAAGAACTAAAAAAAGCCAATGCTTTTTATCCAATAGTTACTCCGGATCCAAAAGCTTTAGGTATGTGGATCCATCAAGATGCTTGGTTTCATATGGGTGATTTTGACCAAACCACTGAGTTGAATTATACCCTCAATAGGGAAGGCAACGGGGTGTATGCATTCCTTATTGAAGGGACGGCAAATATTGAAGGAGAAAAACTAGATAAAAGAGATGCACTAGGTATTTGGGAAACCGACTCCATTGCTATTGAAGCAGATTCCCAAACACGGATTCTTCTGATCGAAGTTCCTATGACGATTTAATCAAAAAAAAACATGAAAAATAGAAGTGCACTAGAGGTTCTTGAACAGATCAATACAAAGCTTGAAAACGGTCAGTATAAGGACAGTGTTCACAAAATCAAGCTCCTGACTGCTAAAGAAATGATTAAAGAAATCCTTGAAACAGAATTTTAGTACCCAGTATAAACTCCTTATTGATAGACACGAACGTAGTCAATAAAATATTCCCTAGGAAATTCCAAACTACTGCTAACAGCTCCACCAAAATTTCCCCCAACAGCAAGATTGATTAAAAGGAAAAATGGCTTATTAAAAGGCCAGGTTTCCTGATTTTGAATTTGAGGGGCATAACGATACACCCGGTTTTCATCTAAGAAAAAATCAATAAATGCATCGTTCCACTCAATCGCATAGACATGAAAATCATCTTCTATTCCCGGAAAGGGCGTAATTTGAGTATTAATCGTGTTACCAAAACTACTTCGAGTATGAACTGAGGTAAATACTTCACCGGGTTTACGTCCCACATATTCCATGATATCAATTTCACCACAATCGGGCCATGAATTGGTATCAATATCGTTGCCCAATGCCCAAAAAGCAGGCCAAAGGCCCGTTCCGGTAGCAACCTTAATTCGGGTTTCAATGCGCCCATATTGAAATTCTCTTTTCCCCTTAGTAATAATGCGGGTAGAAGTATAATTCCCCTCAGCATCTTTTTTGGCAGAAACAATTAACATCCCATCTTCCAGTCGATGATTTTGGTCGGTATACACTTGTAGTTCGTTATTCCCCCAACCACATAAATTGGGACAGCCGTCTCCCAATTCAAAAGTCCAATTGTCGGGATCTAAGGTAGTTCCATCAAATTCATCAGACCAAACCAATTCAAGTTCCTTGGGTTCTTCAACCACAGGTGTAGTGGTAACTGGATCTTCGGTTGTATGTACTTCCTTATCGGAAGTTTCTGACTGGCACCCAAAAACAAGCATGATTGTAAGGGTTATGCATACTCTTTTCATAAAAAAAATTATATTTTCGGCAAAGATATATGTTTTATTATCTTTAACCACATTGAAAATTTAAAATGGAATTAATCCCGAATGCTGGCTTCTCAATTGAAAATTTAATTAGAGGCATTTTAGGCATGCTCACCCTTTTACTCATCGCCTTTCTTTTTAGTAACAATCGTAAACAAATTCAATGGAAGACCGTTGGTTTGGGTTTGCTGATTCAAATCATCATTGCAATCAGTGTCTTGAAAATAGAGTTTATAAAGCGTGTTTTTGAAACATTTGGAAACTTTTTTATCAAAATTTTGGAATATACCGGAGCGGGAACTCAAATGCTCCTTGGAGAATTTGGCGACGTTGATAAATACGGTTTTATTTTTGTCTTTCAGGCACTCCCTGTTATTATTTTCTTTTCTGCCTTGAGTTCCATATTATACTATTTTGGTATTATTCAAAAAATTGTTGGTTTTCTCGCCTGGGGATTGACTCGATTGTTTAAAATTTCCGGGGCGGAGAGTTTATCCGTTGCTGGAAACATCTTTTTAGGTCAAACAGAAGCTCCTTTACTAATTAAAGCCTATTTGGAAAAGATGAATCGCTCCGAGATTTTCTTGGTTATGGTAGGAGGTATGGCAACCGTTGCGGGTAGCGTTTTGGGTGCCTATATTGGTTTTCTTGGTGGAAACGACCCCATCCTTCGACTGGAATTTGCAAAAAGCTTGTTGGCAGCATCGGTGATGGCAGCACCCGGAGCCATCGTAATCGGAAAAATCATCTATCCACAAACCGAAGAAATTACTTCTGACATCACTATTTCCAACGATAAAGTAGGAGAAAATTTCTTGTCGGCAATATCCATTGGCACGGGTGAAGGAATCAAAATGGCGGTTAATGTTGCTGCTATGCTGTTGGTTTTTATTGCACTGATTGCTATGGTTAACAGTATTTTTTCAGGTGTAGGTGATTGGATAGGGATCAACTCGTGGATTGCTTCCAATACGGTCTATTCAGGGTTTTCAATTGAGTTTATCCTAGGCCATCTTTTTGCTCCCTTAATGTGGTTAATTGGAGTAGCAAAAGAGGATATGACCCTAATGGGTCAGCTTTTAGGGATCAAATTGGCTGCTAGTGAATTTGTGGGTTATACTCAGTTAGTTGACCTAAAAGATGCCAACCACCCCCTGCATTTCACCTATCAAAAATCGGTGCTTATGGCTACCTACATGCTCTGTGGTTTTGCCAATTTTGCTTCCATTGGAATTCAAATTGGTGGAATTGGTATAATTGCACCTAAAATTCGCAAAACATTGACCGAACTTGGACTTAAAGCCATGATCGCAGGATCCTTAGTTTCATTGATGTCGGCTACTATTGCCGGGATTATTTTAGGATAAATTTTAGAAAACGTTAGCCTTTACTTTTTTCCAAGTCTTGATCAGGAAAAAACCGGATACGATGGCTAAGCCGGTTAAGGGCATCGCTAGATTATAATCCCCATAAATATAATATCCTGTGGCAAACATGACACTGTAGATCATTGTACAACCCAGCAACATGGCAAGGATTCCCGAAGGAACACTCCAAGGCTGATCGTTTTCCTCCAATTCTTCTTGATCTGCTTCGGCCTCCTTGAGTACTTTTGCCCAACCCGGACCTCCAGGTTGTGTTTTTTTATAAAACGAACGCAATACGCTAGTGGATTCAGCGGGTGTTACAAAGGTCACCAATAGCCATACAGAAGAAGTTACTGCCACCACAAAAGGGAATTCTGCCCAAGCAGGAAAGAATCCATCTACTCCGAATAAGAACTCTTTAACGGACGAAACGGTCAGTAGTAAAGAAATCAGTCCAGAAGCCACCATAGCAGCTATTTCACTCCAGGCATTAATTCGCCACCAAAACCAACGAAGAATAAAAATCAACCCAGTTCCTGCCCCAAAAACCAACAACAAGTTAAATAACTGAATGGCATTTTGAAGTAATAAGGCCAAAAGGGTACTCAAAACCATCAATAAAACAGTGGACAATCGCCCTACTGCTACCAATCTTTTCTGAGAGGCGTTGGGGTTGATTTGACGTTTGTAAAAATCATAGACGATATAAGATGAGCCCCAATTCAGTTGAGTAGAAATCGTACTCATATAAGCTGAAATTAAAGAGGCCAATACCAGACCCAAAAGTCCAGTAGGTAATTTGGTCAACATAGCAGGGTAGGCCAAGTCATGACCCAATTTATCGGGAGTAATATTGGGAAATGCGGTTTGCAAACTTGTCAAATCGGGATAAACCACCAAAGAAGCTAAAGCCACCAAAATCCAAGGCCAGGGACGTAGAGCATAATGCATAATATTAAAGAAAAAGGTAGCTCCAATGGCATGGTTTTCATCTTTTGCCGCTAACATTCGTTGGGCAATGTATCCCCCTCCTCCGGGCTCAGCACCGGGATACCAGGAACTCCACCATTGAACGGCCAAAGGTATAATCAATAAAGTAATTAGGGCCTCTCGATTTCCAAAGTCGGGTAAAATAGAGATTTTATCAACTACATTTTCATTCGCTAATAGGGATTGTATCCCACCTACTTCGGGAAGATTAACCAAATAATAAGCGGCTCCTATGGCACCCCCCATGGCCACAAAAAAGAGAATTACATCGGTATAAACAACCCCTTTAAAGCCTCCCACTGCACTAAATATAACCGTTACCAAACCAGCTGTAATAACCGTTTGCCAGGGTTCTAAGCCAAGCATGATCCCTCCAATTTTAATCGCTGCTAAAGTTACTGCAGACATGGTAATTACGTTAAATACAATCCCCAAATAAATAGCTCTAAATTTTCGTAAAAAACTCGCCGGTTTTCCACCGTATCGCAATTCATAAAACTCTAAATCCGTATTTACATTGGATTTCCTCCAAAGCTTTGCATAAACAAAAACGGTTAATAGACCGGTAATCAAAAAAGCCCACCAAACCCAGTTCCCTGAAACTCCATTGGTGCGAACCAAATCCGTGACTAAATTGGGTGTGTCGGTAGAAAAAGTCGTTGCCACCATGGAAAGACCCAATAGCCACCAGGGCATGCTTCTCCCAGACAAGAAAAAATCATTGGCACTTTTTCCGGATGATTTAGAAACATAAATCCCAATTCCCAATGAGATTGCGAAAAATAAAAAGATAATTCCCCAGTCGATAGCTGCAATTTGCATAATTCAATTCGTGTTAGTTTGTCCAGACAAGATAATAAATTCCTCTGTTTCCTATTAAATTTTGTTAAAACACTTGAGATTCAGACGAAATCCAACTAGGTTTGTTAAAAATTGAGTAGGGTAAAGATGGTTCGTAATGTGTTTTTTGTTTTCTTCTGTCTTTTAGGAACAGGAATTTCTGTTTTAAATGCACAATTGGGGGTAGAAACTTCTAAATCCCCTAAGGTGGTCATTCCCCCTCCTGAAAACAAAGGCCCCAGTTTACTCAAGCCCAAAGAAGAAAAGCAATTTTTATCCGAAGATTTTTTTAATCCTGAGATTGAATTTAAAGATCCTAAACGAGATGTAAACAACCCCGCTGCCAACTTTGGTAAAAGTGAACAATTTTTGGATCCCGGAAAGCAATATCTCAACAAGCTCAATCGGGGTAAAGAAAAAGAAAAGAATCCCAACAACTTTAAAGTCGATCAATATTTAGGTGATTTTCGAAACAACGGGAAATTTGTCCAGATTGCGGTTCGAGACCATGAGTCCCCAGACGGAGATTTAATTAAAATTATGCTCAACGATCGTGAAGTTGTTCCTTTTGTCTTGTTACAAGAACGATTTAAGAGTATTTCCTTGGACTTGGTAATGGGCTTTAACAAAATTGATTTCGTTGCGCTCAATCAAGGAACCTCCGGTCCCAATACGGCAGAAGTTCGGGTTTTTGACGACGAAGGCAATTTAGTGGGTTCCAACCGGTGGAATCTAGCCACTGGTGTGAAAGCGACTTATATTATTGTTAAAGAAAAATAGACTTAGGCTCCGTAAAGTTCTAACATTCCTTTTACAAAAAGATCTACCTCTTCTAAAGTACCTGTACTAATCCGACACCAGTCGTAAAACGGAGGAAACGGACGACCGATTCGTACCCCTTTTTTCAACATAGCAGCCCCTAATTCTCGAATGTCTTTTTTGGAGTGGAAGAAAACAAAATTAGTATGAGAAGGGGTGTAATCCAGATTCAGATGATCCAATAAACTGTATATCTTTTGTTTTGCCTCTTTGTTTTTAGACAGTGAGAATTGATAAAATGCGTCATCTTTTAAAGCCTCCTTGGCCGCTTCCACTGCTAAAACATTACTCATCGCTACAATATTCTTCCGAATTTTATCTGCCAATTCGGGCTTGGCAATCAAGTACCCCACTCGGAGACCGGCCATACCATATACTTTTGAAAAGGTTTTAGAAACAATGACATCGTCCCCCTTTTTCACTGCTTCTACCATACTGGGATAATTGGGTTCTTCAATAAAATCATAATAGGCTTCATCGGAAAAAACAATGGCTTTTTTACTGGCTACATCACAAAAATCGACCAACTGCTTGGCCGGAACCAATGTCCCGGTTGGATTATTGGGATTGCATAAAAAGATCAATTTGGTTTTGGACGAGATGCGTTTTTCTATTTCGTTAAGGTCATATCCTTTGTCTTCACCTACCGGCACCCAATTCACGGTAGCTCCCCACTGTTTGGCATAATCCATCATGGCCAGAAAAGTGGGTTGACCCGATATGATCTCTCCCCCACCGGATGCAAAAGTCAAACCGGTTATTTTTAGTCCTTCCGTTGAACCGCCTGTTACGATAATAGACTCAGGAGAAACTCCGTGTTTTTTGGCCAAAATCGTTGCCAATTCATCCGAATAAGCATAGGGATATCGACAGCCGTGTTGGAAAGAGTTTACAATTCGATCCTGAACTTTTTTTGAGGGGCCGTAGGGGTTTTCGTTGGAACTCAAACGAATTACCGGTTCCAGACTTCGAGGTATGAAATCTTTTTTTTCTTGTGCGGTTAATAGGTTAGGGGGAGCTAAAAGAAGACCTCCTATACCCAAAGAAGATCGTAACCAGTCTCTACGTGATTGCATAATTTATGATTTTATGTAAAGTTTGCTTTTTTTTAAGTCAAATCAAAACTTTACTTTAAAAAACCATCTTCCTTCCATTGTTTGATTAATTCAATTTCTTTTTCAGTTAGTTTGGTTCCATTTCGAGGCATAAAACCCGTTGCTCCTTCTTCCCTTTGAATCCGATTGAGAATGTTTGAAATCCCGTTTTTAGCGTTGCTAAAATCAACATAATTGGTTTGACTCTGACCGGGACCTTGGCATTCTCCACATTTGTTGTCGAGTAAAGGTTTAATATGAGCTGAAAATTTGATCCCGTTTAAATTGTTTACTTCATTAACTTCCTCTGTAACGGGATCCGTTTTGGAACAAGAGAATAGTAATAAAAATGCAAAAAAAATCAAACAGACGGCCGAGGGGAAGTGTGAGGTGTTCATGATTGGATATAATTTAAGACGATCCAAAAATAAACAAATAATCAGGTGATCTAAAAAAAAATACCTACTTTTCAATAATGGGTAAATGGATTTCTTACTTAGAAACGCTGCTTCAAAATTTAATTCAACCTCTGGAGTGGATCATGTTGATTGCAGTGATTGGCGGTGGTTTGTATTTGATCATTCACAGTAGGGGGTATCCTCTACTCAAGATAAAAACCGCTTTTAAATTGTTGCTTTCAAAGGAACAAAGTCAAGGGATTTCTCGTTTTCAGGCACTTTCGGCCGTCCTAGCCGCTACGGTGGGTTTGGGAAATATTTCGGGGGTCGCCATTGCCATTCATATGGGAGGTCCCGGTGTATTGGTTTGGATGTGGGTTACGGCAGCCATTGGCATGATCATCAAGTTTTATTCCTGTACTCTTGCGGTACAACTTCGTGAAACAGAGGAAAACGGTAATCCTCTGGGCGGGCCAATGTATTATATGCAATTGGGGGTAAAAAAATGGGGTAAACCACTGGCTATCTGGTTTTCCTTTGCCGGTCTTTTTGGAGTTCTTCCTGCGTTCACGGCCAATCAATTAACACAAACGTTTATGGATGTAGTTCAACCCGATTCGTATGTTGCCCTAGGTGTTTTTCAGTGGAAATTGATTTTGGGTATTGTCCTCTCCGTTGCCAGTGCTTTTGTTATTTTTGGAGGGCTTCAATCCATCGTAAAAGTCACCTCCAATTTAGTTCCTTTAATGGTTGGTTTGTATTTTTTTATGGGGCTTTATATGCTGATTTCCCATGCAGATCAAGTACTCCCTACTTTCCAACTTATCTTTTCAAGTGCCTTTGATTTCCAAACAGCCGTTACAGGAGGCTTTTGGGGTTTGGTTATTTTGGGGGTTCGCCGAGCCGTTTTTTCCAATGAAAGTGGTGTGGGAAATGCTCCTATGTACCACGGCCAATCTCAAAGCCTAAAAGGAACCGACGAAGGATTGGTCGCTATGTTGGGACCCCTTTTGGATACCGTACTCGTTTGTACCATTACCGGACTTATTTTAATCATTAGCGGGGCTTATTTGGTGGAAGATCTTAACGGAATTATCTTAACATTGGAGGCTTTTCGTCGATTGTTTTTTGGATTTGGTGATCAGTTACTCCTTATTATGGTATTTGTCTTCGGTATTTCTACCCTTTTTACCTATTCTTACTACGGGGTCAAATGTTTTGGTTTTCTTACCCAAAAAAAATGGGGGAATTATTACAACTATTTTTATATTGGAAGTATTATTTTTTCTGCTTTGGTTACCGTAGAAGTCGTTATCGGGATCATTGATCTTGCCTTTGCCTTAATGTGTATTCCCAATATGATCGCCATTCTCTATCTGGCCAAACGGGTCAAAAAAGAAATGCAAGAACGGGAGTGGGTTTCTTGATAAGTTTTCATTAGAATAGTATTTTTACTCTTTGATATAAAAGCCTAATTATACTTTAACATTTTGGTGTTTACCTATCCCACAAAACTTAGTGCTTTTAAATATAATTATGCTATTGTTATGGTCCCATAAATATTCCCTTTAATACATGAGCTACAAAACAACTCCTCTCTTTTAAGACCTTTTAACCCGTTTTTTCTTTCTAAACTTAGAGTCGCACCCTTAAAAAGCAATCATTTCTAAAGAGTTCGTTCAATTAAAACTTCGGTTATCTATGTATTTAAGTTTCAAAAATAAAATGGGTCCTAATCGTAATATACTTTAGTTTTGTTTAAAAATTTTGCTTCGGGTTTTACAAATAGATATAGCCGTGCTCCAAATAACTACAGTAAAAAAATCCATCCAATCAAAATTCTATCAAATCGGTACTTCTTTTTTCTAATGCTTAGTTGTGACAATAAAGAAAATCATCCCAAGAAAAACTTTTCTTTAAAAGGAAAAATAAAAGGAGATTTTCAAGGAGTGCTCTATTTTGAGTATTCGAATATTCTTGATAGGGTATCAGCAACTGATGGGACTTTTAATTTTGAAGGAGTTGTTGAAAAACCCTCATTGGCTTATTTAATTCTCAACTTCCCTTTCTCAAATAAACCCATGACAGCAATTGATTTTATGTTAGAAAACGAAAATATCTCTGTTTTTGTTCATTATCAAAAACCAAATTCGGAGGGTGCGTTGGTCAACTTTTTGGATCTTTACAGTATTCGAGGATCCAAGAGTCAAGACTTAAAAACTGGATTTGAACTTCATATGGAAAATAAATTTCATCCAGCCACCAATGATTCAATCAAAACCAACTTATTGTATCAAAACTTGGATAAATTTATTAGCGCCAATTCTCAGTCTGTTTTGGGTGGACAATTTCTATTGAAATTCACGCTCTTTTATGACGTTCTCAATTTCGATTATATAAAAACGCTGTACCAGAAGTTAGATACGGTTTATCAAAACACAACCGATCTGGAGCGTATCTAAACCTATATTGAGCAAAAAGGGTTGCTTGTAGTTGGTCAAACTCTATCGGAATTGATCCTTCCCAGTCTTTCTGGTACTTTGATTAATCGTCAATCAATAAAGCAAAATTTTTACTTCTTGAATTTTAGGCCTCCTGGTGCGCCCTCTGTAGGCAACAAAATTCGGCTTTGCTTGAGACTTATAATGTGTATAAAAACAAAGGCTTTGAAATTCTCGGTATTTTTATTTATCTAAATTCAAATCAATTGGGAAAAAGCAATCCTAGTGGATGATATAAACTGGATTCATGTGGTCGATTCTTTGGGAACTACCTCAGAACGCTTCTTTGTCAATGTTATTGCTTTTAATCTGTTGCTTAATGAAAGTGGAGTGATCGTTGATTTTAATATAAAGGTACGCCTCTTTTAAAAGAAATTTTAAATCAAGAACTCACTGCCATTAAATAGATTCTTACACACGCTTCAATCACTCCCCATCCAACGGTGGTGGTCCGGGAGGCAATAGTGCTTCGTATTGGTAATCTCCTTTACGTTCTTTAAACTCATCTTTAATGGATTGAAGCAAGGCTTTATCGGCAAAAAGGTCAACCATGGACATCCCTAATGCTTTGGCCGCATAGACCATTCCTTTGTGGCCAATGGACATTCCTCCACAAGCAACTACTGCCCATGAATGCCAAGGGGTTCCTTTGGGTGCAACAGTAGCTCCCATCCGGACAACCGGCACAAGGAAACTGACATCCCCTACATCGGTTGAACCTCCCATGGGATGTTCAGCCGTGGGTTTTAAGGGTCGTATTTTACCGTCGATTCCCAATTTAGGTTTGGAAGTCGCTTCCTGTATTTTATAGGCAAACTCCAATTCCTCTTGGGTATAAGTCAGTTCTCCTAAAGTCTCTAGATTTTTTTGAACGGCAGCACCTCCCGCACGATTGGGAAGAATTTCGTGAATTCCCGAAATCAGATTCACTTTATAATCTACATTGGCTAAAATAGCCGCTCCTTCTGCCATTGCCTTTACCCGTTCATACACTTCGTTCATTCCTTCACGTTTGGTATCGCGTACTCGTACCCAAAGGCGAGCATAGTCAGGGACTACATTGACTACCTGTCCTCCATCCTGAATGTGGTAATGAATTCGAACCGTTGGTTTGACATGTTCCCGATAGGAATTGATTCCGTGAGTGTATAACTCCAAAGCATCGGAAGCACTCCTTCCGTTCCAAGGGTCGGCAGAAGCATGAGCCGTTTGCCCAAAAAACTCTACTTTAAAGTCCACCAATGCCAGTGAACTTTGTACATCGGCTTCGGTAGTATCTGCCGGATGCCAATCCATACAAGCATCTAAATCATCAAATAATCCCGCACGAGCCATCCACAGTTTTCCAAAAAACTTTTCTTCAGCAGGGGTTCCATAAAACCGAACGGTACCTTGGAGCTTGCCCTGAGCAATCAGATTTTTGATCGCTACGGCAGCACCCAAACTGGCCGTCCCAAAAAGATTGTGGCCACAGCCGTGTCCTGCAGCACCCTTGTGAAGAGGTGTTTTTTCAGGTACCGCTTTTTGAGAAATTCCCGGAAGGGCATCGAATTCACCCAAAATCCCGATAATAGGTCTTCCAGAGCCGTAAGAAGCCACAAAGGCAGTAGGGGTTTCAGCTACACCCACCTCAACTTCAAAACCATTGGCTTTAGCATATTCGATTAAAGTTTCAGCAGAAACTTTTTCTTGAAAAGCAACCTCAGCAGCCGCCCAAATGGTATCGCTTACATCGATCAACTGCTTTTTTTGTGCTTCGATACTCGAAATCACCTCTTTTTTTAAGTTTTTTTTGTTTTGCGCTTGAAGAGGAAGTAAAAGCCCAAGCGATACTAAAAAATAAATTGTTTTTTTCATGTCTTTCTATTTACCGTTTTCAAATGAACCAATTCGAACACCCTAATCTTCATTCTGTCTAGTAATGAATCGTATCTGTTTCATTTGTACATTTATGATTTCAATGTCTTAATGTGGTTTGTTCTTCTTTTTGACTGGAATCACAATGCCAAGAAGCAGAAATACTCCTCCACCGATCAAATAGGGCCAATCGATAAAAGAAAGCTTGGAAAACATTATCCCTACCACTGTTCCACAAAGGACAGCAGCCAAAAAAAAGACTCCTTTAACAATCCATCGTAATTTCATTGAATTTGTTTGAGTCTAAAATACACAATACTCTTTAAAGTTGTTTATTTTTGAGGATGATTCGCCTGTATATTATCTGACTTTTTATATTACTAATCGCCCTTGCCGCCAATGCACTAGCGTATTGGATCCAATGTAAAAGTTTGTACGAATTTATAAATGGTCTGATGAACACAAAAAATTATTGGAATACGCTCAGCCTAAAAGACGGGCTTTGGCTATTTCTGATCTACCCGTTCCTACTGGGTTTGGGAGCTGCTCTGGGCGATTTTATCCATCAAAAATTCATCACATTATGACCAGTACTGTTACCTATTTGGGAGCCCTTCGAACCACTTCCACCCATACCGCATCTGAAAAAACAATGATCACCGATGCACCCTTGGACAACCACGGAAAAGGAGCCGCGTTTTCACCTACTGATACCGTTGCGACTGCTTTGGCCTCGTGTATGATTACGATCATGGGGATCAAAGCACGGGATTTAGAAATTGATCTGACAGAAACCACTGCAGCGGTAACCAAAATAATGGGGGTCAATCCTCGAAGAATCGTTGAAATTCAAGTTAATCTGCATTTTCCGAAAAGTTTTGATCCAAAAACTCAAACGCTACTTGAAAGAGCCGCCTTGACTTGTCCGGTAGCCCAGTCACTTCATCCCGATTTAAAGCAAACTATTTCTTTTCACTGGCCGTCTTAAACCTCTTCATTCCAAAGAAAATCAAACTATAAATCAAGATCCCTACTGGCCCCAACATAAAGGTACATGTTAAGGGAAACAGCACCCATAAATGACCTATCTGGTTTTTTTGACTATGACGAATCATCCACATTCCTACCCAAAAGTCAAAAGCTAGATAATGCAACCACCCCGCCGCCGCCGATTCGGGAGTAGACTGCCTAAATAGTGTGGTTATACCTTTAAGGCTTGTAAAATCCGCATCCGCTAAACCGCCTGCTACCACAAGGAAATACAGATAAAAAAAGCTGAGAAATAATGGAACCCAGGGATATGCAATTAATTGCTTTGAAAATCTCCATTTAGGATTAAAAAGAACCACGCCCCAAGCAAACAATATAGCCGTATTGCAAATTGTAAATAAAATATCCGTCATAAAACAAGGTTTCTTTCCTCCAACCAAAATAGTATTTTTAAATTAGATGTATCAAATGTTATTATTCAAAAACATACAAGGGCATCGAATCGACCCAGTAAGTCACACCCTTGAGGTGATCAAAGCCTATCCGTATGCTGAAATTCATATCGGTACGGATTCCCAAAACATCAACAAAAAAACGAATTATACGGTAGTGATCGCTTACCGTCTGGGGTCTAGAGGGGTGCACTATATTCTTAGCAAATTCAGTGTAGATGTCATCCGGGATATGTGGACCCGTCTATGGAAAGAAGCCGAGTGTAGCGTTGATCTTGCTGAATGGCTTACCAAAAAGATCTCTATACGTGTTGAAATTGACATGGATTATAACGGAGATGAGAATTTTAAATCGCATAAATTGATTTCTGCTGCCAAAGGTTGGGCCAATTCTTTAGGATACAAAGTAAATGTAAAACCAGACAATCAAATAGCTACTCGAGCAGCAGACCATCACTGCAAGTAATTCTAGGGAATTCTAAAAACTTGAGTAAAGTACGCTAAACTGTCTTTGGTAAAAGCAACTCCTACCCCCAGCTGAGTAAAATTTCCCATCATATTGGCATAATGGCCTGGAGAATTTCTCCAACCCTCTACCACACATTCCGCAATTGCCTCAGCACTACGGGTATCACCACAACCCTCTACATTTTCAAACCAAGGGACAAAACCAATATTTTCTGCAATACTACTCCACGAAAAAGACAAGTCATCCGCACGATCGGAAGGTGTTTTATTTTGATGATCTTCATGAGCAAAAAAATCAAATGCAACCATATTATCGCTGTGCAACATCGCCAATTGATCCATTTGGTCATCTTGGGTCAAGGCAGCAAGATTTTTTCCTTTTCGAAGGGCGTTGGTTTTTATCAAAATTTTTTCTGCTATTTCAGATTTTAGACTCAACGATTCCGACGACTCCAATTCACTTTCTTTTGAACAGCCCATTAAAAGAACCCATAGGGTCATTCCCAAATTCAACGATACGAATAGTGATTTCATTTAAGCTTGATTTTCTTCCAAAAAGTTTGTATAAAGGTACTCAAATTAAGCTATCTTTAATGTACCTTATAAATACTTATCTATGCGATTTGTCATCATTGCCCCTCCTGTACCTACAAAAAATTGGAAGAGACAATTTGAACAACTAGCCCCCCATATTCCATTGCAAATCGGGTGGGAAGGTTCGAATCCAGAAGAGGTGGTTTGTGCGATGGTTTGGAAACAGCCTATTGGTTCACTCTCACGTTTTAAAAATTTAAAGCTAATTTTTTCTATGGGTGCCGGAGTAGATCATGTTCTTTCAGATCCCACCATTCCTAAAGATATTCCGATCTGTCGTGTAGTAGATCCTCAAATGGCATTTTCAATGACAAACTATCTATCGATGGCGGTACTGAATTACCACCGATCCTGGGACGATTTTCGAAAGGCACAACAAAAGAAACACTGGGCTCAATTTGAATTTAATGAAAGAACCTTAAAAATTGGAATTTTAGGAACCGGGCATTTAGGAATGGATGCAGCTCTAAAATTGCATCATCTTGGCTTTGAAGTTTTCGGATACAGCAACTCGCCCAAAAACACCCCTTTTCCCTCCTATTCAGGTGATACTCTTGATGATTTTTTTGCCCAAATCAATGTACTGATCTGTACCGTTCCATACACCCCTAAAACGCATGCTCTTTTAAATATCGAATTGTTTAAAAAATTAAAAACACCCACCTATCTAATCAATGTCTCAAGAGGGAGTATCCAAGTTGAAAAAGACATCATAGAAGCCCTAGACCAAGGTCTACTGACCGGTGCTTTTTTAGATGTTTTTGAAGAGGAACCCCTGACTCAAGACAGCCCTTTATGGTTGCACCCTAAAATTCATATTACACCCCACATTGCTAGTTTGACCTATCCCGAAGAAAGTGTGAAACAAGTCATACATTGCTTTGAATGTGTTGAAAAAGGAATTCCTATTCCACAACAAGTTGATCGAAAGAAAATGTACTAGCCCAGAATTAAGTCCCCGATTTCCTTCATATCGTAGCGAACTGGATCGGTTACTGGGATGCCCAACTCTTGATTTAAATTGTTAATATACTTCTCTGCTTTTTGGGCAGACAGCATACTGGTATTGACCGCTACCCCAATCACTTGAGCCTTGGGAAAAGTTCCTACCACGGTTGCCAAGGATTCGTTTAGTGCAATAAACTCTTTTAAATCCGGAATAAGAATATTCTCGGGACTTCGCAAGGTCTTTTTTTCTGCACGATGGCAAAGAATCAAATGGGTTGGACAACTCCCTCGCATCAAAGGAAGAGTAGCTGTACTTCCCGGATGTAATAAAGAGCCTTGTCCTTCAATCAGTACAATGTCTTTGTCGGATTCTTGCATTAGCATCTGCTCTACCGCACCACAGGCATGATCCACTTTAAAAGCATCCAAAGGAATCCCTTTACCCGTAATCGTAATCCCAATTTGCCCCGTAGCAACAAAACTTACGTTCGCCTTTTTTTCGAGTAAATAGGCGTAGAGTTCCAAGCCGGCTGTCATTTTGCCAACCGCCATATCGGTTCCAATAAATAAAACCCGTTTATTCTTTAGAGTTGCAGCTTGTGCTGTTGCTATCTGAGGAGTAAATGGAGGGATTCTTACATCCCAAATCCATTGTTTCCGGGGATCTTTAATCTTAGCCCCCCAAATCGGATTCAACAGATCATGGAGCCCATTGACAATGCTGAGTCCTGAAATCAAAGCAGATTCAATAATGAGATGCCAAGATTTGGGGATTCTCCCCCCAGAAGGAGCAATCCCTAAAACCAAAACTTCAGCCCCTCGGTCGATGGCTTCTTCCAAACTCTTCAAAACAGGAATCGTTTTAGAGGTTTCCATAAAATCGCTCATTTTTGCCCCCGCTTTTTGTTGGTCAATCACTCCTACGATGGGGTTTTTTAAATAGCGAACTACCCCAATTCCCATTTTACCGTAATCACTATCTATATGTCCTTCCATATAGACCGCAATCTTTTGATCCGGTTTAAGCATAAAATTCTTCTTTTAGTACGGCTCCATGCCCCGGCATGTCCTTAGGAAGCGTAACCCCCTGAACCAAAGGAGCTCCCTCTGCCGGATCGGGTGCCAAATTATAATGTGAATCTAAATCAATATGGTCTATACCGCCCGTTAATGCCGCCGCCGCTGCAATGGCAACCGAAGATTCACTCATACAGCCAATCATGGTTTTTAACCCGAAAGCTCGAGCCGTTCCCATGATCCTTAATGCCTCCGTAATTCCTCCACATTTCATCAATTTCATATTGATTCCATCAACGTATTGAGCAAACTTGGGAATACTCTCAGCAAAACGGCACGACTCGTCAACATAGATCGGTAAGGGTCTGTTTTTAAACAAAATTTTTAAATCTGCTTCCGCCCCTTCTTTAAGGGGTTGTTCAATATAGTCTACTTGACGATCCGCCAACCATTGCATCATATGCTTTGCTTGATCTACATCCCAGCCCCCGTTGGCATCTACGCGAATTTTAACATCATAGGTTTGGGTACTTTCAATGACTTGTTCAAACATGGCTTTGTCAGCGTCCAATCCTTTGGGAGAACCCAATTTGATTTTAAGCGACTGAACGGTCGTACCTTCCAACAATAAGGGAATACGCTCCTTCACGACTTCGGGGGGATTGATTCCAATGGTCACCGAAGTAGGAGTCGTAGCTTTGGGAAATCCTAAAATCTGCCGAAGAGGAAGTCCCGCCTTTTTTGCTGTCCAATCCCAGAGTGCCGTGTCCAATGCCACATAGGCACAGGGTGGAATTCCCATGGTTTTTGCCCGGTCGAAGAGTTCCTGAATGGAAAAGCCTTCCATACCGCTTTCAATAAAGGTTTCTAAAGCAGTTTGTATTTCCTCTGGGGTTGTGGCTCCTTCGGTAGAACCAGGAGCTCCTTCTCCCCATCCTATAATACCGTCTTTTTCAAACCGTAAGAACAGATTTTCGGAATGGGATCGAACGCCACGACTAATAGCCAAGGGGAATCGTTTTTTTAAGGGTACCTTGTAAAAGCTGAATTGCATTTTTTAAATTTAGACTCTAATATAAAAAATACATTCGCTCCAACTCCAGGAAAACTGCTTTTGGGAAAAATTATTTCTTTTTAAGCTCCTTAATTTCGATTTGTGAAAGTTCGGTTTTGCCTTCTACTCTTAAAGTCAGGGTTTCGAAAGGGGATTCCGGGAAGAAGATCTCGGTTAAAACAGTCTCCCCCTGATCAAAAAACAATTCAATAGATGTTTTATCCAAAATAAAATCAACCCAAAGACGTTCACTTTTATTCGTCCTAGGAGCAATGGAATAACCCACGGCAAACTTTTTAGAAAAGTCAACTTTTCCGGATTCTCCCCGATCTATAAAAAATTGTTGCTTCTCAGGGTTGTATCCAAAAGAGAGAACGTTTCCCAAACGATTCTTCAAAATAAAGGTGTGCGTTTTGTTGTTGATTTGGTCGATTTTTAATCGGACGCGAGCACCTCTTAAATCGATTTCTCCAGATTGAATCAGAGTGGTTTCTCCCTCAAAAACCAAGGATTCCTCTTTTTTTGTTTTGTGAATGTAGTTTTCCCAATTGTTAGGTACTATTGACCTCAAACGATAGGTGTTATCCGCTTGAATTAATTGCAATTCTCTTCCCAGTGTCATGGCGCTTCTCCAAGTAGTAGTAGGAACTTGATTGGCATAATCCCAATTAGACATCCACCCCATATACAATACCCCTTGGTTTTTACTTTTCCAATTGTGAAATGTAACCCCGGCGTAATTGTCTCTTCCAAAATCAGTCCAAAAAGTATGGGATTCTTCTAAAGTGCTCTCAAATGCGGAATCTATTTTAAACTTTTTCCCATCAAAATCTCCAACAAAATATTGAGTAGCACTTCCCCCGTTGGGCCCTCCCGGATTGATGCTGACCAAATGAACCCATTTGGTTTTGGAGCTACCTTGAACAGGAAGTGGAAATAAATCAGGGCATTCCCATACGCCTTCGTGATTGCCAATTCCTTCTCCAAAAGAGGATAAAAAAGTCCATTGTTTTAAATTGTGTGAAGCAAAAAATTGAGTCTCTTGACCCGCTGCTAAGGTCATAATCCATTTTTGATCGGGTTCAAACCAAAAGACCTTTGGATCCCTGAAGTCTTTGATTTTTTCGTTTTTTAAAACAGGATTTTGATCGTATTTTATCCAAGTTTGCCCTTCATTCAAGGAATAGGCAATACTTTGAGATTGAAAACCCGTACCCCCATTCGCAGCAACCTCTTGATCATGATTCGTGTAAATCACAACAATGGGGGGATTCTCAGTAGTTCCCAAGCCTGAAGTATTTTTAAAATCAACTACTGCACTCCCTGAGAAAATTGTCCCCAATGCATCTGGAAATAGGGCTATGGGTTGTTCCTCCCAATGAATCAAATCCTCACTCGTGGCATGACCCCAATGCATCGGTCCCCAAACGTTAGCTTGTGGATTGTGTTGGAAATAAAGATGGTATTTCCCATTTAAATAAAACATTCCGTTGGGATCATTCATCCAATTCTTTTTTGGAGTAAAATGAAAATTTGGACGATACTGAATTTCGTCCGAATTGTATACCTCCATTTCGAGTGCGTTTTTTTGGTTTTTTTTAGAGTTACAGGCTGTAAAAACGAATAGGCTCAACAAACTGTACACATATACATTTTTAAGAAGATTCATCTGTGGATTTGATTTTATCAATAATCAATTTTTTACTCAATTCTTCAAGCGAAATCCCTCTTGTTTCTGGCATCATAAAATGAACAAATAACAACTGAAGAACCATAAAAAAAGCAAAAATCAAAAAGACCACTCCCGCACCTATACTTGAAAAAAGAAGAGGTACAAAAGAAGGAATAATGGCTGCTAAGATCCAGTGGACACTCACACCGAAAGCCTGTCCCGAATTGCGAAGATGATTCGGAAAAATTTCGGAAATATATACCCAAATGATAGCTCCCTGTCCAATGGCATGCGCAGCAATAAATAGGAATAAAAATAAAGGAATCAAAATCCCTCCCCATTGAAAGAAAAAAGCACAAGCTACCAAACTCAACGAAATAATATAACCCAACGAGCCGTAATACATTAATTGTCGTCGTCCTTGTTTGTCAATTAATGAAATTCCAATGAATGTAAAAATCAAATTCGTAATTCCAATTCCAATACTGCTCAGCAAAGAGGCACTGGCTCCGAGTCCTCCCTCTTCAAAAATACGAGGCGCATAGTATAAAAACGCATTGATTCCAGATAATTGGTTAAAAAAGGCAACTAAAAAAGCCAGTTTTAAAGGAAAGCGGTATTTGGGATCAAAAATGGATTCTTTTGAAGATTCTTCCTCAGCGTTTTTTTCTGCTTCCATCAAGAGTTCTTCAAAAGAACCTTCGGGATCTACCTCAGTGTAAATAGTTTTGGCTTCATCAATAGACCCTTTTGTAATAAGCCATCGGGGACTTTTTGGAATTCCAAAACACAACAGCGTAAAAAGAATTGCCGGAAAAGCCTCTACTCCCATCATCCAGCGCCAGGCATTTTCTCCTAAGTCACTAAGTAGATAATTCGAAATAAACGCCAGCATAATGCCAAACACAAGATTGAATTGATACAGACCTACTAACTTTCCTCTACTTTTAGCAGGTGCTATTTCCGAAATATAGGCCGGTGCTGCTATAGTTGAAATTCCAACACCTACTCCTCCAATAAATCGCATAATGGCAAATGTAATGGGATCGTTTGCTAGAGCGGAACCCACAGCTGAAACAGTGTATAAAAGCCCTACCCACAATAAAGTTTTTTTTCGACCAAATCGTTGAGTTGGAATCGCTCCAAACAAAGCGCCTGCCACCGTACCCCACAAAGCCATTGCCATTACCACAGAACCGTGGAAGGCATCTGAGGATTCCCACAAACTTTGGAGTTGTTTATCTGCTCCTGAAATGACAACGGTGTCAAATCCAAAAAGAAGTCCCGCTAAAGCGGCTACTAATGACCAATAGAATACACTTTTCATCTAAAATTTATTTGTTTTTAAAACATTAAGGCCACTCACTCTTGAATACACTTCTCTTAGTTCAATTCGGATAGAGATTGTGACTCTTAACTTATACTATTTGTTTAAATTCCTCCCTAAGATAAACAATTAAAAAAACTTTCCTAACCACTTTTTGATGGGACGATTCCTTCAATTCGATTTCAATTGGTTTACGAGTCTGAATAAAAAAATAAACCTTTATATTTAATACAAATTTTTTAACCATGCCACTTCTTTTTGTAAAAAAAAGTCCCTTTTTCTTAAGTCTTTTTTTGATCTTCTTAGGATGTCAATCTTTCGACACCCACACCGAAAAAAATAAGCCTAAAATTGCCATTGCTGGTCTAGCAATCGAGTCGAGTACCTTCTCCCCTGCCACTACCCAAGCGGATGCTTTTCTTGCACGAAAAGGACAAGACATCTTCGAATACTACCCCTTTTTAGAGGACAGCAGTTCCCAAAGCCAAGCCGCTCAATGGGTTCCTACCCTTCGGGGTCATGCGCTACCAGGAGGAATTGTCACGCGAAAGGCTTATGATTCTTTAGTAGGAGTCACCTTGGACTTACTGAAAAAAGAAATGCCCTATGACGGTTTGTTTTTTGATATTCACGGAGCAATGAGTGTAGAGGGAATCGATGATCCCGAAGGAGATTTTATTGCTAAAATAAGAGCACTCATCGGTACAGAGACCCTTATATCCACTTCAATGGATTTGCATGGAAATGTGTCTGAGCGCTTGGCTCTACATTCCGACTTAATTACTTGTTATCGAATGGCTCCACATGAGGATGCATTGGAATCAAAACAACGAGCTGTCGACAATTTATTGGAACGATTGGTTTCCGGGAAAGGAAAACCCAAATTTAAAGCTTGGATTCCTATTCCCATTTTACTCCCCGGTGAAAAAACGAGTACGCGGATCGAGCCGGGAAAAAGTCTGTACGCTCAAGTTCAACCTCAAACAGAAAAAGAAGGCGTTATTGATGCGGCCATTTGGATCGGCTATGCTTGGGCAGACGAACCTAGAAACCATGCGGTGGTCATGGTGACCGGTGATGACAAAAAAGCCGTTGCTGAAAGTGCTGAAAGCCTCGCTGAAAATTTTTGGGCGGTAAGAAAGGACTTTGAGTTTGTCGCAGCTACGGCAACCTTGGAAGAGAGTCTTTCAAAAGCATTAAACTCAACCCAAAAACCCTTTATCATAAGTGATATGGGTGATAATCCTACAGCGGGAGGAGCTGGAGATGTGACCTGGACCTTGAGAGAATTGATCAACAATAAAGCCTTTCAAAACCCTGAAGGGCCCAGACTCATTTATGCTTCCATACCGGGCCCTGAAATGATTGAAGCTGTTGAAAAAGTAGGGGTAGGAGGAACGGTATCTGCCAAAGTAGGTGCTCAAGTAGACGATCGTTATGCACCCCCTTTGCTGCTCAATGGGACCGTGGAAGCACTCTTCAAAGGGGATGTCCATGCAGAAACCGAAGCTGTCATTCGTGTGGGAAGTATCCGAGTAATTGTTACCAAAAAAAGAAAACCCTATCATCGAGAAAAAGATTTTACTCAACTTAATTTAGCCCCCAGAAAGGCCGATATCCTAGTTGTAAAAATAGGGTATTTGGTTCCTGAGCTTTATAATATGAGGGGAGATTGGATTATGGCACTTACTCCCGGTGGTGTAGATCAAGACTTAGAGCGTCTGGGTCACAAACGAATCAAACGACCGATGTTTCCCCTTGATCCGGACATGGAAAAACCTGATCTGAAAGCTCGCTTTATTCCTTCATCCGATTCTAAAAACTAATTGTGGACTTTATGAGACCTTTTATACTATTTTCAATACTTCTACTTTTCTCCTGTACGGTGGAGGATACCTCCTTTTTAAAGGAAAAAAGAACGGTGGAAGGTTTAAACGATCCAGTAGAAATAGTACGGGATCAATGGGGTATCAATCACATTTATGCCCAAAACCAACACGACCTTTTTTTTGCACAAGGTTATGCCGCTGCTCAAGATCGTTTGTTTCAATTTGAAATCTGGAGACGACAAGCAACCGGTACCGTTTCTGAAATTTTGGGTCCCAAAGAACTCAAGCGAGACATTGGAACTCGGTTGTTTCAATATCGAGGAGATATAACTACCGAATTGAATCATTATCATCCCGAGGGTAAAGCTATCATTGAAGCCTACGTAGAGGGAGTCAACAGTTATATTGAAACCCTTCTAAAAACACCCGAGAAACTTCCTCTTCCCTTTAAAATGCTCAATATACTTCCTCAAAAGTGGACTCCCGAAGTGGTTATTTCACGACATCAAGGTCTTCTGGGTAATATTGGCCAAGAATTACAAATTGGACGAGCCGTAGCCCTTATTGGAGCCAGAAAAGTAAAAGAGCTTCTATGGTTCCATCCCCAAGATCCCGACATTCGTTTAGATTCAAAAATAAATACCTCTTTACTTTTTGAAGATATTTTGGCTCCCTATTTTGCCTTTAGAAAACCCGTCCGTTTTAAAAAAGAACATCTTCTAGAACCCTATCGGAAAGTAGAGGAAATGGCTTTTTTGGATCGATACAACGATTTGTCAAAAGATTCTTTGGATTTGGGAAGTAACAATTGGGTGGTAGCGGGCTCCAAAACTAAAGATGGGAATACTTATATGGCCAATGATCCCCATCGAACGATTGCGGTGCCTTCTTTGCGGTATATGGCTCATTTGGTTGCCCCTGGATGGAACATTATCGGTGGAGGTGAACCCGAAATCCCAGGAATATCGATTGGTCACAATGAATATGGAGCATGGGGATTAACAGTCTTTCGTACCGATGGAGAGGATCTTTACCAATATGAGCTCAACCCAAAAAACCCTTTACAGTATAAATTCAAAGGAGAATGGGTGGATTTAAAGATCATCCAAGAAACCATCGAAGTCAAAGGGCAAGCGGCTGAGGAGGTGGAGCTGTATTATACGCATCACGGCCCGGTTACCTATTTGAACAAAAAAGCATTAACCGCCTATGCTGTTCGTTGTGCTTGGCTAGAGCCAGGGGGATCCCCTTATTTGGCGTCGTTGCGTATGGACCAAGCTCAAACTTGGGAAGCGTTTCAGGAGGCTTGTACCTACAGTCATATTCCGGGGGAAAATATGATCTGGGCTGATAAAAAAGGAAGTATCGGTTGGCAAGCTGTGGGTATAGCGCCCGTACGAAAAAACCACAGCGGTTTAGTACCGGTTCCCGGTGACGGATCCTACGAGTGGGAAAAATACCTCCCCATAATTGAGAAACCTAACGATCTGAATCCTGAAAAGGGTTTTATTGCCACCGCCAATCAAAATGTGACTCCTGAAGATTATCCTTACTGGGATGCGATCGGGTTTTCCTGGTCCGACCCCTATCGGGGAGACCGTGTCAATGAAGTTTTGGAGTCTAAAAATGATCTTACTTTAGAAGACATGAAAGCACTTCAGGTGGATGTTACCTCGCTGCCTGCACAAAAGTTAGTCCCCTATCTAAATACCCTAAGCTTCAATTCATTTGAAGAAGAACAAAGCCGTCGCCTGATGGATTGGGACTTTAAATTAGAACCCAATTCGATTGCTGCCGGTATTTATGTGGCATGGGAAAAAGAAATCAAAAATGAGGCTTTTCAACAATTTGTGCCTGATAAGGCCAAACCCTACCTAAGTTCTATCCAATTAAAACGAATCATAGACTGGATCGAAAATCCAAGAATCGGTCCTTTTAAAAATAGATCTATTGAAGATCGAAATTCCTTTCTAAAGATCACTTTTCAAAAGGCCATTGTTCATTTAAAAGAAAAGCTAGGCTCCGATCCCAATCAATGGTTTTACGGTCAAGACAATTACAAACACAGTTCTATAACTCATGCTCTTGGAACGGTTTCCTCTGAAAAAATATCGGAACAATTAAATCTAGGCCCCCTTCCAAGGGGTGGAAACGGATATACACCCGGTTCTACAGGAAATAATGACAATCAATCCAGTGGTGCCAGTTTTAGGATGATTGTCAATACCGGAGACTGGGATGCTACTATCGGTACGAATGCACCGGGTCAATCAGGAAATCCCGAAAGTCCATTTTATGGTAATTTATTTGAGCCCTGGTCTAAGGATGATTATTTTCCGATGTACTTCACCAAGGAACAAATCCAATCGGTTACCTATAAAAAAACGATTTTAGAACCTTAATGAGCTTCTTCAGTTGTTTCGGATCCGCTGCTATTAGGAACTGAAATATGATTGCCTAAAAACATTGCATTCAAAAACATTCTGTTGGTCCCATAGGTGGTTCCTCTAAAGTTAGGGTTTTCGGCAAAAAGAATTACCCTACCTTTCCCAATTGGGCTTACCACTACGGGAGCACTTTTAGGCAAAAATTGAGTTCGTATTTTTTTAGAAATATAGCCGTCTATGTGAGGGTTTTCCGCATAAGAAACCGGCGTTCCATAACTGCTTTTGCTGGGTTTCAACCAAACCAAATTGTTCTTGTATAGACTTATCTCTTTGTGATTGTATCCAAAAGCTAATGGATGAGTAGAATCAAGGATTCCTTTTAAAAATACTCCACCTAGTTTTTCTCGACCTATATTCTCCGGTGCGTCTACGTAGGGTTTAGACTGTACTTTTGCTAAGCTGTCTTTGGGTATTTTCACCAATTGTTCCTTTACAATTTTATGTTCGATTAATGCTTTATTGGCCGTTCCAATGGATAGGAGTGTATTCCCTTTGGCAACCCAGTCTTTCAGTTTCTTTTTCTGTTTTTCATTCCACTTATAACTTCCGGATACCAATACAAAGGTGTTGTAATTATCTAAATTTACTCGATCAAAATACCTTTGGGCTACTTTGGTAATGGGCATTCCGACTCTGGTATCCAACAGATGCCAAACTTCACCCGCTTCATAGGATCGGGTACCTTCCCCAATGAGCATCAACGCTTTCGGTTTTTGGATTGGTTTTACAGAACGACTCCCCAAATCAACCCCACCCAAACTTAATCCCGAATGGATGGCATGAACCTGAACCCCATGTTTTTCTTGCAGTTGTTGTAAAAGTTGAAACAATTCCATCTCTGTTTTAGTTTGAGAAGCAACTGGAATGACCAAAGAACCATAAGAAAAAGCAATGTTATTTGACGATCGAAAGGGTTTAAAAGAAGTTGCAATCGATATTTTATGTTTTTGAGCGTCTTGAATAAGTGCAGGTACATTGTAATCTTGAGCATCTACCACATAGGCATAGGACGATTTTTTTAACGGCTGAAGTGTAAATAGGTTTTCAATGGATTCTATTTTTTGACCCTCAAACGTTTTGGATTGCGCTTCGTATTTAATGTTGTAAAAATTAGCCACTGACCAAGCTGAAGCATCATAATATACACTGTCACGGTATTTTTCATAGGTTTCAAAAACAGTTTGAACCATTCGATATTGAGCTTGTTGTGTCGAAACAGCGTATTGGTCTTTACCTGTTTTAAAAACCTCCACTTTATGTTGAAGAAGCTTATCTATAAATGCCTTGGCTCTATTCCGATCGGGTTCTTCAAAAGTATAGGCTTTGATTTTACTCTTTCCACTTCTACTTATTGCCGACTCAAAAAAGGCCTTTTGATAATCTCGTAGAAAGGTTTTATTTTCAACGGCTGCTTGCACTGTTGCCAAACTGGAAACAAATTGATTGCGTATGGTAAAGGGGAAGGTAATGTGTCCAAAAGCGGTTTTTTGTTTTAACCCTCTAGAACTTGCCTGTTCAAAAAGAAGTCCCAACCCTCCTTGAAGGTCAGGATAAGAAGACCCATAACCCGGATACGTTCCATCAAAAGCCTCTTTGGTAAAATAAAGCGATCCAATACTGTCCAAACCTTTAGAAAAATAGGTAGCAAACAAATCATTTAATTTCACATAATTGTCCTTAGGCATAATAGGATCTAACGATCCATTTGGCTTCATCGGTTCAAAAAAATAGGTGCTTTGGCTGCCCATTTCATGAAAATCGGTTACGACATTAGGGTACCAGTGGTGATACCAACTCAGTTTACCTTGGCTCTCAGGATTGATCGCCAAAAGCCAGTCTCTATTCAAATCAAACCAATAATGATTGGTTCTCCCTCCCGGCCAATATTCGTTATGTTCAGCATCCATTGGATCTGCCACTAAAGGACTTCCTTTATAAGTATTTGCCCATTGGGTATGTCGGTCTCTGCCGTCTGGGTTGATGGTGGGATCGATAAAAATGATTGCTTTTTCAAGAAACGATTGAATTTGTTCGTTCTCAGAGGCAGTCAAAGTATAGGCTGCGAGAAGTGCAGCTTCAGAACTAGAGGGTTCGTTACCGTGGACATTATAGGCCAAATTAATAATTACCGGTATGTCCGGTTGTTCATCAAGCCGCCCTTGGGCAAAGTCTAAATGTATCTTTTGAATCTCTTCAAGATTGGCTAAATTTTGTTCTGAACTTATAATAAGTAAGGACAATTTTCTCCCCTCATGCGATTTCCCGTAGTAGGTAATCTTAGCCTGATTTGATTGTTTCGCAAGTAGTTGAAGGTAGGCCACGATCTGATCGTGTCGAGTGTGTTGAGCTCCTATTTTATATTCTAAAAAGGTCTCTGGTGAGGAAATGTTTTTATTAAAGGGTTGGTAACGTTTGGTAAAATAATCTTGACCAAAAGCCGAGGCATAAATAAATAGTAAAAGGAAAAAATAGCGCATAATAATATGGTTCGTTTATCAAAATTAAGGATTTTTTAGGAGTGTTTTCTTTCCAATGAGGAGTTCCTTAAAATTTAGTTTAGATAAATAATTTCATTAAATTTACCTTTCCTATTTTGATTGTTGAAGGATTGAGATATAGAAGATTTCAAAAGGGAAAAAATTGGAGGATACAAAACAACACTACAAACCACCTCTAGCCATTGTATGGCTTAAAAGGGACTTAAGGTTGCGAGATCATGCGGCACTTTGGCATGCGCAAAAAAATCACCAAAATGTATTATTGGTTTATATCGCTGAACCCAAAGTACTTGAAGAGGCTCATTTCAGCAAACGACATTTGAATTTTATTAAGCAATCACTTGTAGATTTGAATTTGCAATTGGAGCCGTTTCATTCCTCTGTATTGACCATAAAAGAAGAGTGTATTCCCACCTTTACAATTTTATCGGGTCTCTTCCAAATTGAAGGACTTTATTCTCACTTTGAAACCGGTATTGATGTCACTTTTCAAAGAGATTTAGAAATAAAAAAATGGTGTGATTTCAAGAAAATTCCATGGAAAGAATTCCGTCAACAGGGGGTTTTTCGGGGGCTAAAGCACCGAAAAGGGTGGATTGAAAAGTGGACAAACCACATGAACCAACCCCAATGGGAATTACCTGAAAAGTGCAATGCTTTATTAAACAAGCGATCCGTTCGTCGTATAGAATCTCATTTTAGACTGCTTTGTTTAGACCCCACTCCTATAAAGGGTGTTCAACCTGGAGGCGAACGTATGGCACAACGCTATTTAAATTCTTTTTTTGATGGACGGTACCGCAATTATCAAAAACACATTTCCAAACCAGATTTGGCACGAGTAAGTTGTAGCCGGTTGTCTCCTTACATCGCATTTGGAAACCTCTCGATGCGGCAATTACTTCAGCGAACCGAATCCGAAAAACAAAATGGAAAAAAAGGGTTCGGTATCCGAGCTTTTGAATCGCGTTTACGCTGGCAATCCCATTTTATTCAAAAGTTTGAAATGGAATGTAGTATGGAATTTAGAAGTATAAACAAAGGATACCACCGCCTAGAAAAATCTTTAAATTTAGATTATATTCGGGCATGGGAAAAAGGGCAAACGGGTATTCCCTTGGTGGATGCTGCTATGCGCTGCCTGGTAACTACGGGTTATTTAAACTTTCGAATGCGGGCTTTGGTAGTCTCTTTTTTTGTCCACCAATTATGGCAACCTTGGCAAGCTTGCTCCGCCTTTCTCGCTCGTCAATTTTTAGACTTTGAACCCGGCATTCATTTTCCACAATTACAAATGCAAGCCGGAGTTACGGGAATTAACACCCTACGAATCTATAATCCTGTAAAAAATGGTCATGATCACGATCCCCAAGGTAATTTTACAAAAAAATGGATCCCTGAGTTGAATGTTCTACCTGAGGCGTTAATTCATACCCCTTGGGAAATCACTCCTTTTGAAGAAGAATTGTATGACTTTCATTTAGGTAAAAACTATCCTAAACCCATCGTTCATCTTGAAAGAGAGCGCAAAAAAGCCTCTTCTATTTTATGGCAAATGCAAAAAGATCCTGTAGTTATTTCCGAAAGCAAACGGATTTTGAAACGTCACACCCTTCCCAATCGGGATCAAATATAAATTGTTCTTAACTCATGTTTACGTAGGCCCAAAAGATCAATAGGAATTGAATGGGGATTCTCATCCAAAGAATCAAGGGATGAATTCCCAATCCGTTTTTGGGATTCAGCATATTGAGATGAACAATCAAAAATACAGAGAGCATTGCAATAATCCCCCATAATGAAAAATCTCTTGTCAACGGAAATAAAACCCCTATCCCCAGTATCATTTCTATAAGACCGCTTACATAAATCAATAAATTATGCGCTGGGAGAAACTTGGGCATCAAGGGCCTATAAAGTCGGGTATGGGTGAAATGTAGAATTCCGAGAGTGAAATAAATCCCCCCCATGGCAAGTATCTGTGTCATTCCAACAATGTAAGCAATTTTTTCTGGTTTTATAAGGGATAATTTATCGTTTTAGTGGGTCCTTATTGAAGAGAAATAAATACCTTTAGAAGATATAAAAAATTTAGAAATGGGTACAGGTGGAGTCGCTTTTGTTGTAGTATTTACGATGATTATTGTTTTAATTGTGATTGTATTGGATATGATAAAATCCTAGTATAATGGCCGCTTGAAATGTAAATGAGCCTAGCCGTATGCATTTCTTATTTGAAAATATTGAGGTGGTTAACATCGATTTTCTCTTTGGATTGAATTTTATAAAAAATAAGACCAAAATGGATTTTGTCGACGGTTTTTTATAGAATTAAAAATTATTGGTCTATATTTTTGTCTATATTTTTATTTTTGTTTAACTTTTCCAAAAAAAAAGTAAACTATGAAATTTGAAAGACCGACCCGTTTGTATTTTGATCGGTATTCTCAGGGTATAAAAAGAGAAAAATATTCCTATTACCAGACGGTAATTTATCTGATTAATAAACTTTTGAAAAGTTAAACTTTAGTTCAAAAATTTTAGTCAATGTAAAGACTCTTTGATACTAATTTATTGATTTAAAATATTTTATACTTCCCTTATATGGAAAATAAATCCAAAAATCCTTTGGTTTTATCTTCTATTTATCTTTTTAGTAAAGACCTTTTTAACGTCTCTGTTCTAAAAACCATTGGACCTTTTTTGAAACATCCCTTCTTTTTAATGTTTAAAAGTGTTCAAATTCCTTTCTTTTTGTTTAAACAATTTCTTATTTTGGTGTACTATTTGAGCAATACGTTAAACATATTTTGGTGAAGAGTATTTATTATAAAAGCAATTATTATCTAAAACAAGAAGAGTTCAAAAAAGAGTTGTTAAAAAAGAAGGGATGGGAAAAAAAATATGTTAAACAAACTACCATTCGCTCTCAATCTTTTTTAGTTCTTAAGATTAAACATCTCAAAGAATTTAAAAACCTTGGAATGGTAAATCATATTGTTTTTACTAACGATCCTAACGGTGATGAATCATTCTCAAAATTTAAAATCTGGCTAAATACCCCAAATCTAAAGTCACCAAAATTGTATTTTGAGACCGATGAAATTTCGGATTTTAAAAAATACGGTCTAGATGCTTTTAATCTAATTTCAAAACCTGACCATTTATCGGAGCTATAAATATCAATTATTTATTTATAAGAAAACTCAAAATAGTCGCTTCTAAAAAGCCTCAAAAATCGCAATTCAAATCTAATCAGTTGTTTATATTAGCATATGCTTTCAGTCAAAACTAAATACGGTTTAAAAGCTTTAATATTTATAGCCAAACGGGAATCCAACACTCCCGTTCAGATTTCCTCTATTGCCAAAAGTGAAAATATCTCTCATAAATATTTGGAAAGCATACTGTTGACACTTAGAAAAGCAGGGTTCTTAAGTTCTAAAAAAGGAAAAGGAGGGGGGTATTATCTTCTTAAAGATCCCAAACAGATCATGATGGTTGATGTCATGCGTTCCCTAGAAGGACCCATTGCCATGGTTCCCTGTGTAAGCCTTAACTTTTATGAAAAATGTAAGGATTGTATTGATGAGACCAGTTGTAGTGTACACCGATTGATGATTGAAGTTAGAGATAGTACCCTTAAAATCTTTAACAACAAATCCCTTTATGACTTGGTTTAAGTAAAATTCTTTGTGAAAATTTTGAATTTTTAAATTAAATAATACATTTACACAATTAACCTATATACCCGATAGGGTATTAATATTAAATAAAATGGTTTTATATTCAATTTTAAAAATACCTCCCAATGTCAAGATTTGCCAAAAAAAGTCTGATGAATGTCTAAAACGTAGTTTAGTCAAAACCATCAGCTGGAGAATTATCGGCACTTTAGATACCGTTTTAATTTCCTGGTTATTAACAGGTACTTTAATGCTCGCCTTATCTATTGGTGGGATCGAATTGGTGTCAAAAATGATTCTCTATTTTTTTCATGAAAGAGTATGGAACGCAATAAAATGGGGAAAATGAAAGTTATTAACATCGAAAAATTCAATAGAGAATGGAGTGAAAGGACTCCCCTAGAAATCATTCAATGGGCTGTTGAACAATCAAAAAATCCCATTGTAACTACCAACTTTAGGCCCTATGAAGCAGCCATTCTCCATGCGGTTACTTCTCTGGTTCCTAGAATTCCGGTAATTTGGTGCGATACAGGATATAATACTGTTTTTACCTACAGACATGCTGAAAAAACAATTGAACAATTGCATTTGAATGTTCATTTGTATGTACCCCAACAATCCACTGCTCATCGCAATGTTACCTTAGGGATCCCCAATGTAAATGATGAAAAACATTTTGAATTTACCCAGCAAGTAAAATTGGAGCCCTTTAAAAGAGCAATGAAAGAACACAAACCCGACGTTTGGTTTACCAATCTAAGAAGGGGACAAACTCCCTTTAGAGACGGTATCGGAATTATTTCGTACAATTCTGATGATGTATTAAAGGTAAGTCCCTTTTATCATTATAGCAACCAACAATTGGACTCCTATTTAACAGCACACCAACTCCCCAATGAATTCCGATATTTTGACCCAACCAAAGCACTATCCAATCGAGAATGTGGATTGCATACCCAAAGCTAAAAACATGAATCCCCAATCTTCTAATCTTAGCCCACTTGAAAGTGAAGCGATTTATATCCTTCGGGAAGTGGCGGCTCAATTTGAAAAACCTGTGTTGTTGTTTTCAGGAGGCAAAGACTCAATTACCTTAGTTCGTCTCGCTCAAAAAGCATTTTATCCTTCTAAAATTCCGTTTCCGTTACTACATATTGATACGGGACATAACTTTCCCGAAACGATCCAGTTCCGGGATGAATTGGTTCAAAAGTTGGGTTTGGAATTAATAATAAAAAGAGTTCAAGACTCTATTGATCAAGGAAAAGTTACAGAAGAATCTGGGAGATATGCCAGCCGAAATGGTTTACAAACCGCCACCTTATTGGATGCGATTAAAGAGTACCGGTTTGATGCCTGTATCGGTGGTGCCAGACGAGATGAGGAAAAAGCTCGAGCCAAAGAATGTATTTTTTCTATACGGGATGCATTTGGTCAATGGGATGAAAAAAATCAACGCCCAGAACTTTTTGATCTACTAAATGGTCAAATTCACTATGGCCAAAACGTTCGTGTATTTCCAATTTCCAACTGGACAGAACTCGATGTATGGTCTTATATAGAACAAGAAAAACTAGATCTCCCTTCCATTTATTTCGCACATAAACGATCTACTTTTGTGAGAGATGGTCTGATTTGGTCTACAAATGACGAGATTGTCTATCGGGACTCAGAAGAATTGGTAGAAGATCGATTGGTACGATTCCGAACCGTAGGTGATATGAGCTGTACCGCTGCAGTACTATCAACCGCCAAGGATATTAAATCCGTTGTTCAAGAAATAAAAATGGCTACGATTTCAGAGCGGGGCGCTCGTATCGATGATAAGCGTTCAGAAGCAGCCATGGAAAAACGAAAACAACAAGGATATTTTTGATGCTTTGAATCAAAAACTCATAATTTTCTATATAAATCAACTTAATCCCAAACTTAACCAAAATGGATGTTTTAAAAATTGCTACAGCTGGAAGCGTAGATGACGGTAAAAGTACCCTTATCGGTCGATTGTTATACGATACTAAATCCTTAACTGAAGATAAATTAGAGGCTATTGAACGAGCGAGCCAACAAAAAGGTTTTGACTATTTGGACTTTTCATTCGCAACTGATGGATTGGTTGCCGAACGAGAACAAGGCATCACAATTGACGTAGCACATATTTATTTTTCCACACCAAAAAGGAGCTATATAATCGCAGACACCCCTGGTCATATTGAATATACCCGAAATCTGGTTACAGGTGCCTCAACCTCTCAAGTAGCCATTGTGTTAATTGATGTTAGAAAGGGAATTACCGAGCAAACTCATAGACACTTTTTTATCAATAATCTTTTAAGAGTTAAAAAGGTAATCGTAGCAATTAACAAAATGGATTTGGTAGACTACTGCCAAAAAGAATATCAAGCCATTCAATCCGACTTTGAATCCTTGATACAGAAAAGAAACCATCTAGAACAAGATATTACTTTCATTCCTGTAAGCGCATTGAAAGGAGATAATATTGTGGATCCATCCCATAAAATGACTTGGTATTCCGGTCCGCCTTTATTGAGTCATTTGGAAGGTTTGAACCCCAGCGATGTCTATCATTCTGGTAAGCCCCGTTTCCCCATACAATATGTAATAAGAGCTAAAAAAGATGGTTTTCATAATTTTAGGGGGTATGCAGGGAAGGTATATGGAGGAGATTTCCATGTCGGAGAAAAAATTAAGGTCTTACCCTCAAAAACCCAATCCAAAATCAAAGAAATCTATATGTATGACCAGCTACTCGATACGGCTTCTAGAGGCTGCTCGGTGGCATTAACCCTTGAGGATGAAATCAATGTAAGTCGAGGTGACATGATCATCAAGGCTTCTGATTTACCTACCATAAATTCCGAATTTACCGCTACAATTTGCTGGATGGATACCACACCATTGACTCCTGGAAATCAATATATACTCCAACACGGCGTCAAAAGAGTACAGGCTAAAGTAAATTGTATCCATCACAAAATAAGACCTGATTATTCAGGAATAGAAGATACGGTTCGCCTCTTAGGTGTAAATGATATCGCATCCGTATCGTTTCAACTGAATACCTCTATTTTTTATGACTCCTATCAATCAAATAGAACGAATGGGGCATTTATTTTAATCGACTCAAAATCCAATAATACGGTAGGTACTGGATTTATTGATTGATTTTTCTTTAAATAAACAACTAATCTCGAATTACCCACCATCAAATAGTTAAAGCCCTTTATGAAAAGTTTTAGAACGGAAATAGAAAACCCAATTGTTGAAAAAGATATCATCGAGTTGGAAAAAAAAATTCATCTCTATCAGGGAGGTCAACTCGATGAAGAACGTTTTCGAAGTTTACGCTTGGCACGGGGCATTTACGGTCAACGACAGCTTGGCGTTCAGATGATCCGAATTAAACTTCCGTATGGAAAGGTGACAGGAAATCAGTTGTTGCGAATCTGTGATGTAGCAGATGAATATTCTACCGGGAAATTGCATATTACAACCCGACAGGACATTCAGATTCACCATGTCAGTTTGGATAGAACTCCAGAACTTTGGGCTCAGTTGGAGCGTGATGATCTAACCCTTCGTGAAGCCTGTGGAAATACAGTTCGAAATGTTACCGCTAGTGCTCTGGCAGGAGTGGATAAAGAAGAACCTTTTGATGTAACCCCTTATGCAGATGCTGTGTTTCGGTTCTTCTTAAGAAATCCTATTTGTCAGGAGATGGGACGTAAATTCAAAATTTCTTTTTCTGCCTCTGACAAAGATACAGCCCTTAGTTATATCCACGATTTAGGGTTTATCCCCAAAATTAAAGAGGGGTCTCGTGGTTTTAAAGTAATGCTAGGAGGAGGATTGGGTTCACAACCTCGTCATGCGGATGTCTTGTTCGAATTCTTGCCTTGTTTTAAATTAATTCCAGTGATCGAAAGTGTTTTAAGGGTTTTTGATCGATACGGAGAAAGAGCAAAAAGGCAGAAAGCGAGAATGAAGTTTTTGATCAAAAAGATCGGTTTGGACGCTTTTATTACTCAGATTGAACAAGAGCAAAAAGCGCTCTCCGTTCAGCGATTCGATATCAATCCTACGCCTTTTGAAAAAGAAATAAACGTCAACCCCAATACTGTACCTCCTCATGGTGATGTGGACAGCAAAAAATTTACTCTTTGGAAAAAAATCATGTAATCCCTCAAAAGCAAGAAGGTCTATTTGCTTTGGGGGTCAAAATAAAACTGGGTGATATTACAACTGAAAAGGCTCGTGTCATTGCACATTTGATCAAGAAATACGCTGCAAATGAATTGCGATTCAGCTTACGTCAAAATCTGGTATTACGTCATATAAAGGAGGCTTTTCTTCCTTTCTTTTATCAAGAACTGACCCAACTAGGTCTTACTGATTTGGGTTTTAACAGTACCTCAGATATCACGGCCTGTCCAGGAACCGACACCTGTAATTTGGGAATCGCGAGTAGTACGGGTATGGCAGTGGAATTGGAACGTGTTTTGACAAAAGAATACCCCAAATACCTGGAAAACAAAGACTTGACTATAAAGATAAGTGGGTGTATGAATGCTTGTGGACAACACAATATGGCTCATATCGGTTTTCAAGGCATGTCCATCAAAACAAAAGAAAAATTGGTGGTACCAGCTGTTCAAATTTTATTGGGTGGAGGTGTACTGGGAAATGGAAAAGGACGGTTTGCTGATAAAATAATCAAATTACCATCTAAAAGAAGTCCACAGGCTTTACGTATAATCCTAGATGACTTTGACACCCACCGAATCAATGGAGAATCTTTCTTGGATTATTATGACAAAAAAGGGAAACTTCATTTTTATACCCTATTAATACCCCTGTCTTCCACCACGAATCTGAACGAAGAAGACTTTATCGATTGGGGAAACGAAGAGCGATATGTTCAAGCGGTGGGTGTTGGCGAATGTGCGGGTACCGTGATTGATTTGGTGACTACACTAATGCTGGACACTGAAGAAAAAATATCGTTTGCAAAAACATCCTTTAAAAACGGGAAATACGCTGATGCCATTTATCACAGCTACTCTGCTTTTGTCAATGGAGCAAAAGCATTATTAATCTCCGAGAAGAAAAAGACAAATACGAAGGCAGAAATCCTTTCTCAATTTGATGAAACCTTTGTCAATTCTCAAAAAATTCACCTCGGAAGTGATTTTAAGAGTTTGGTGTATCAAATCAAATCAAATGAGCCCTCAGCACACTTTGCAGAAAGCTATAGTTCTCAAGCTGTTGCTTTTTTGGAAATGATAAAAAAATATCGGAAAAAGGAACTACAACGTGCAACCTAAAAAAAGTCCAAAATTTACGTTGATAGGTGCGGGTCCCGGTGATCCGGATTTACTCACTCTTAAAGGGTGCAGAGCATTAATGGATGCTGATGTCGTTCTTTACGATGCGCTGGTCAACACAAGATTATTAAAGCATGTCCCAAAAGCTACCATCTGTGTTTTTGTGGGGAAGCGTAAAGGATTTCAGCAATATTCTCAGCAAAAAATAAATAAGCTTATCGTGGAATACGCCCTAGCAAATAATCATGTGGTTCGGCTAAAGGGAGGGGATCCTTTTGTTTTTGGGAGAGGAGGAGAAGAGTTGGAATACGCTCGTACATTTGGAATCAATTGTGAAGTAGTTCCAGGGATTTCTTCTTCAATCGGAGTTCCTGCTCTTCAAGGAATTCCACTGACCAAGCGAGGGGTCAGTGAGAGCTTTTGGGTACTTACCGGAAGTACCTCAGCGAATAAATTATCCGATGATATTGCCTTAGCCATTCAGTCTAGGGCAACCCTTGTACTGTTAATGGGAATGAGTAGGCTTCCCGAAATTGTCCGATTGTTTAAAGCGCATGGAAAAGGATGCTGGGCAGCCGCTATAATTGAAAAGGGAACTTTCGCCAATGAAAGGGTGGGGTTGGGAACCATCGATTCCATTCTTGAAGTGGTTAAAGAAAAAAATCTGTCCGCTCCTGCAGTTATTATTATTGGTGAGGTTGTCAAACACCGCATCCCATTAAAACCCTTTTATGAACATCTCAATCAACAATCCTAAATCAACCCTTAGAATGGATGTAAAACAGAACTCATTATACCCTGTTTTTTTGAAAATGAATCGGATTCAAACGCTGATTGTTGGCGGGGGTGATGTGGCACTTGAAAAACTATCCTTTTTGTTGAAATCCAGTCCAAATGCTAACATCGTGATCGTTGCTCCTTCATTTCATACTACCCTTATTGAATATACAAAAGAATACCCTATAAAATTGATCTCGGATAATTATGATCAGTCTCATCTTGAGGGCAAAGATTTGGTTATTGCAGCAACCAATAGAATTCCCCTCAATCAGCAAATATTCGACGATGTTAAAAAAAGAGGATTGCTGATAAATGTAGCAGACTCTCCAAGTCTCTGCGATTTTTATCTAGGAGGCATTGTTACCAAAGGAGATTTAAAAATAGCATTTTCGACTAACGGTAAGTCTCCAACCACTGCTAAAATCTTGCGTCAGTTTTTTGAAGGAATACTCCCCGAGCAAATCGAAGAATTGATTTATAATTTAAATCTATACAGAAAAGAAATCAAAGGAACGTTGAAACAAAAAGTAGAGCAATTAAATACATTAACGAAACAATTTTTACCCTAATATAATAACATGATTAAAACAGATATCCTATTGATTGGAGCAGGTCCCACTGGTTTATTTACCGTTTTTGAGGCCGGATTATTAAAACTAAAATGTCATTTAATTGATATTTTACCCCAAGCCGGCGGTCAATGTGTAGAGATTTATCCCAAAAAACCCATTTATGATATTCCCGGATTTCCAGAAATATTGGCGGGTGATTTAACCAAGAATTTATTGGAACAAGGAAAGCAGTTTAAACCGGGGTTCACTCTTGGAGAGCGTGCTGAAAGCATTGAGAAGCAGGATGACGGTAGCTTTGTTGTAACTACCAACAAAGGCACACAACATCAAGCTCCTGTAGTTGCTATTGCTGGAGGTCTCGGTTCTTTCGAACCCAGAAAACCACCAATTGACTCCATTGCAAAATATGAAGATAAAGGGGTTGATTATTTTATAAAGAATCCAGAAATTTATAAAGACAAAAAAGTAGTCATTGCCGGTGGAGGTGATACTGCACTGGATTGGAGTATTTTCCTTTCAGAAATGACCTCAAAAGTAACCCTTATTCACCGAAGAAATGAATTTAGGGGGGCTTTGGATTCTGTTGAGAAAGTTAGAACCTTAAAACGCAAAGGAAAAATTAACTTAATCACACCCGCAGAAATAATTAAACTTCACGGAAAGAATCAATTAACGGGGATTACTATTGTTCGAGAAGGGATTCAAAAAACAATTAAAACCGACCATTTTATTCCTTTGTTTGGATTATCGCCTAAACTGGGTCCCCTTTCCGAGTGGGGGCTTGAAATTGAAAAAAATGCAATTAAAGTAAATCCTTTGGATTATCAAACAAATATTCCCGGAGTCTTTGCCATTGGGGATGTAAACACCTATCCTGGAAAATTAAAATTGATCTTGTGCGGATTTCACGAAGCCACACTCATGTGCCAAGCAGCTTATAAAATTATCCATCCAAACAAAAAATATGTGCTGAAATACACAACGGTGAGTGGAATCAATGGCTTTGACGGATCGAGAAAAGAAGCCCCAAAAGCAGTAGTTCAATCGATTCATTAATCCGGGCGAAAATAAAATCTTTCTTAGATTGTAAATGCTTCTATCGTTTTATATCAACCTCTGTCGTCCAAAAAGTGTTTTCTTTCTTTCTTTTTAGAAAAATGTTTAGCGTTAAATTTTTCGCTTAACCCTTTCGGAATAGAAAGAGGTTTCCACTGATTGCCACAAATAATTTTGCCCAATAAAACTAGCTGACCAATGTGATAGGAATAATGACAAAGTTGTCTGTTAATGCATTCTGTCACGGTATGTCCTTGATTTCTAATAAAGACGATTTTTTCTAAATCTTGCTCCTTGAGCTCTGCTAGGGTAGAAAATAGTCTGTTCCACCCTTTGTCCCAAATTTGTGTCCGCTGCTCTTTTGTTTGGATCGTATCTTCAAATTCTTGATCCCTTTTTCTTTCCGCTTTTTCTCCATCGCTGTTTAAAAAATCTGTCCATCTGGAAAGCATATTCCCCGATAAATGTTGAATTAAAACGTTGATGTTATTCGATTTCTCGTTGATTTTAAAACTAAATTGATCTTCTGGAATTTGTGCAAGGGTCTGTTCGCCCAACTGTTGATAATACCTAAATTGTGCTATGGCAGATGACAAAAATGTTTGGGTCGGCTTCATACTAAAATGGGAAACATTTAAATTTTAGGGGGTTTCAAAGGAAGATGCCGGAAGCCCCTCCTTATTGAACAATGTGGCTTCAAAATAGTTTTCCCATCCATATCGAACCCTTTGCGGATCTTTTACTTTTTTGGAAGAAACTCGAATTTTGTCACCTACAATTTCTGCTTGAGCTGGAAAAAAAGAACCGTCTTCCGCTGCAATTTCAAAGCCCTCTAAATCTCCTTTAGCTACTAAACCCGACCCCACAAAGTCAAAGTAGAGATCAATATAATCCGTATGTACCCTTTGTTTCTTATAAAGTGGTCCCGAAGCTACTACCTCCGATTGGTTATAATCATTGGACAAAGCCAATTGAGCCAAGCGGTATCCAACGTCTTGCTTATTTGAAGGGTGAATGTCATTTTCCTCTCCAATATCCAAAGTTATAGCCATACCGGTCTTTTCTAATGACAAGGTTTTGCGTTGGGCATCTCGAAGAGCTTGAGAATTCGCCTCCAAAGTGTATTTAAATGGTGCTATTTGAACAAAATAAAAAGGCAAATCCTTTCCCCATCCTGCTCTCCAATCGGTAATCATCCCCGAGAATAACGTTTGATACTCTTGATGGTTTGAAACATTGCTTTCCCCCTGATACCATAAAAAGCCCTTTATTCCGTAGGGCATTACGGGCTGAATCATGGTGTTGAAAAGGATGCTGTAGAAATTTGGATTATTAATCGATTCTCCTTTCTGGATCTGTTTTTTTAAATTGGGTTCCTCCTGAATCAACTTCTCATAAGTCAGACCGTGTTGCTGAATGGATGTGTTCAAATAAAAGGCGTGGTGTTTGAAACGCCACAAACCCTGATCCAGTTGAAGTTTTTCCGTTTCACTTTCCAAATGTACGGATCCTCTAAACCCCCCTTCACCCCCTGTGTCCAATACTCGAATGGCTAGAATATTGTTCTTTTCTTTTAGCAATCCTTCCGGGATTATATAGGATCGATCCATACAGCAGGCCAATGTATTCCCTATGAGAATTCCATTGATGTAAGTATAATCAAAATCATCAATTCCACCCTTTACTTTGAATGTAAAATTAGCCTCGGGATTGTCAAGATCAAAGGATTTTCTAAACCAAAGAACACCGTCTTCCGCTAAGCTCCCTTTTTCAAAAAATGTTTCGAAAGTAATAAAGTCCTTTTCAACTCCACTGGCTTGGTGAGTTTTCCAAGAAGAATCGTCAAACTCAGGAGAAGAAAAATCCGTATCGTTGACCTCCAATGCATTCCAAGACTCTATACTTTCAGGAATGGAAATACTTTTGATATTAAGATACTTTTCGTTTGCTTGGGTTCTTTTTTCGTTTTCCTTTTTCTTTTGAGCTTGTAAGGCATCCATGCCTCCCATAGTTACAATCGCTTCCGCCTCATCTTGACTGGGAGCTAAACTTGCCAGTTTTTCAATACTCGTCCACGCTTCAACACGTGTCCCTCCCCAAGAGGTATTGATAATCCCCACAGGGATCGTTAACTTCTGGTTAAGCTCTCGTGCAAAAAAATAGGCTACCGCACTAAAATCTTTTGCGTTTTCTGGGGATGTTATCTTCCATTCTGCTGAGTTGATATTGGTCCCATTTAGATTCCTAGGAACCGTAAACATTCGGATCTTGGGGTAATTGGCGTTTTGAATTTCTTCCTTTTGGTTCTTAATTCGCGCACGCATGGGCCATTCCATGTTGGACTGTCCGGAAGCTAACCAAACTTCCCCAATCAGAACCTCTTTA
This sequence comes from Flavobacteriaceae bacterium, assembly GCA_038108035.1. Classification (GTDB taxonomy): domain Bacteria; phylum Bacteroidota; class Bacteroidia; order Flavobacteriales; family Flavobacteriaceae; genus MS024-2A. Next base: position 2,090 of record JAYNHN010000002.1, on the reverse strand, counting down.
AAGACTACTTGTTGCTGTGAGCAAGATACAACCAGTTCAAAAGGGCCTCCGTAGGAAGGGGTTTCAAGAATTGCTTGCCATTGACCCTTTTCATTTACCTCTACCTTCGTTTCTTTGCCCCAGCCCGATTTAATTTCAACCCATAGCCCGGGGGTACCGGATCCCCAAATAGGGACTTCACTTTCTTGCTGTAAGACCATATGATCCGAAAAAACAGGAGCTACCTCCAACAGGGATTCTTCGGTTTGACAACTTAATAAAGAGAAAAAAAGAACGATTAAGAAAAATGGTGTTGAAAATCTCATTTTTTATTTGAAATGTACTAAATTTTTTGAACTCTTTTATTGGTAAAGAATATGCAAGAGTTCTCCTAAACACTTTTATTAAAAAACCGTCCTCATTACGGTCATTAGGAAAAATTATTCCCACCAAGGGATTGAATCCTTTTGGGTCGAGTCTTTATAAATAAATGCTCCTATTTTGGGGATTTCAATTTTCAAGTTTTTTAATTGTGCTTCCTTAATAACATTTATGGCTGGCTCATTCCATGGGTGAAGTGCTAATTTGAAAGCACCCCAATGAATTGGGATAATTTTTTTTGATTTCAAATCGATTCCTGCCTGAACGGTTTCATTGGGAAACATGTGAATATCTGACCACATTTTGTTGTATTGTCCGCATTCTAATAAAGAAATATCAAAGGGTCCAAATTTCTGACCGATTTGTTGAAAGTGAATGTCGTAGCCACTGTCACCACTAAAATAAAGTGATAACGAATCTGCTAAAATGACCCAAGATGCCCAAAGGGTTTCTTGTCCATTTGAAAGCTTTCTTCCCGAAAAGTGTTGAGCAGGGGTACAAACAAACCGAATCTCTTCCAAAGTGTGTTCTTCCCACCAATTCATTTCAATAATTTTTTTGGAATCTATTCCCCATTTTTTCAAATGGGAACCAACCCCTAAGGGAACTAAAAACTGATTTACTTTTGATTTTAACCTTTGTATGGATTCATAATCCAAATGATCGTAATGATCGTGAGAGAGGATGACGTAGTCTATTTTTGGGAGTTGCTCAATCTCGATTGGAAGCTCGTCATAAAAGCGTTTGTTTCCCAAAAAATTTAACGGAGCAGGAACCGCTCCAAACATGGGGTCGATCAAAATGTTTTTTTCTTCGGTTTGGATCAAAAAGGTGGAATGACCTACCCAAACTAATCGAGTACCCAAAAAATGATCCAGAGATTCCGGATCGACCTTTAGAATCTCCAGATCTTTTGATGGAGTATCCTTTTCTACATGGGTCGTAAAATATTTATAGGTCAATTTTACTGTTTCGTTAAAACTGAGTTTTTTTGGAACGTCTTGTCGGTTTCGAAACGTTCCCTGATCAAAATTTTCCAACGTTTCGTAGATTTCTTTCTTTTCTTTGGTAAGGTCTGCACCAAAAGAGGGGTAAAGGTGAACGGTCAAAAAATATATCCCTCCCAAAAGACCGAGCACAGCTCCTATTCCTATTAGCATTTTTTTAAATCGTGTCATGAATTCAATCGGATTAATCTCAAAGGAAATTCAACGCTTTTTTTGATTTGATGGTTTAAAAATAAGTATAAATCAATTGGTAAACTAGAGTATAAAATTAGAAGGATCAAACACGCTAAATGCCCGTTTGGGTTGAAAATAGATTGACCCTTTTTATACTATATAAACCACAAAAAAACCTAGATAGGTTCCCAAAGCGTTTCCTAAAGTTCCTACTAAAATAGCCGGCAAAATAAGGTCTTTACGATCAAAGGTCTCCGCAACTGCAATGGCAGATGCTCCCCCACCAATATTGGCTTGACTTACAATGGCGATCATCTCCCAGTCACGATAAATCAAGCCTCCAATCAGAATGATGATCACTCCATGCAATAGTACCGCAAGACTCGTGAAAAGCAAAAGAGTCATTCCAATTTCCCGAAGCTGATAAACCGCACTGAACTCGCAATAGGCACCAATTACAGCCAAAAATAGAAAAACCAAATACAACCGCAAATCATGACTCCCTTCCAGCTTGGCAACCCATGGAATTTGTGCTAAGCCAATCCCAAG
>JAYNHN010000001.1:35532-52935 GCA_038108035.1 Flavobacteriaceae bacterium | reverse complement strand
TCTTGTTGTATTCTGTTGTAGCCAATACTTGGCTACTTTTCCCAGTGAAAGCTGCAACTTCCGACCCCTTTCCAAAACGTTAATTTTGGTTTAGCGAGACATTATATATCCGCATCGTTGCGTTTATTTCTATTATCTGCCCTTATCGTATTTTGTTTATAAAGCATTAATTATCCATGTTTAGATATACTAAAGAATGTTCAATCGTCCTTTTACTATTTGCAAGAGAACTTTTACTTACATCGGTATAAATCTCCGGAATCGTTGGATGAGAAGGTCTCATTAATTGCTGAACAAAATGGATCTTGGAACCATTATCCAATAGAGAGGTAGCAAAACAGTCTCTCAAACCATTTATACGCTGGATCGTCTTTACAAAAACCGCTTTTTTGAACGACATAAAATAAGGGTGATAAACAAAAGTGGCTTTAACGATCTTTTGTTGTCTGGAAATGTCGGGTTTTAAAAGTAGGTTTTTCATAAAAGGAGTACTGATTTGGATGGCGTACATTCAAATATATAAAAAAAATCAACCGTTTGCTAATGGTCTCGAATAAGCAGGTAGATGCGTTACAGGCCTATTCTGTCTTTTACTTTTTATCTGCTGATGATTTACTTATAGTATAAAGGAATCCATTAAAAGAGAACCCCATTTCGGTTTAATGGATAATCGTCTCTAAACGCCCTTTTTATGGATTTAAAAGGGTTTCAACAGGGTGCTTGTTTTTTAAATAAGATCGGGTTTAGATGAGAATTTACTGTTTGACCTATTTCTACTCCGGGACACCAAGTTGCCCAATCGTTTTGTTGGCCTTCATTTTCGGGAGCTTTTAGTCGCATGTCTTTGTCCATATAAATTATGGTTATCACTTTCCGAACGTGGTCGGTCAAGTTGGCTCCCGCCCGATGAAAAATCCATCCCGAATGAAAGCTGATCTCTCCAATGTCAAAGGGTTCAATTCGATGGGGAAAGTCGGTGACTCTTAAATGATCGCCAATATAGGCTTCGCTTTCATCACTGATGGACAGTGCGCGCCCTTTTTGAATCCGATGGCTCCCTGCACTAAATTCAAGCGGTCCCATTTCAAGGGGAGTGGCTTGTAAGGGAATCCAAGCCGTCAGCGTTTTATCTGAAGACAGCGGCCAATAGTACTGATCGGCATGCCAAGGGGTGATTCCTCCTCCTGCTTCTTTGAATAATGCTTGATCGTGGTACAATCGAACACCCTTCACCACCATTAATTCCGATGCCACCCTTGCCAAACGTGGACTAAAAATAAGTTCTTTGATTAGGGGGTCTTCTTTCCATAAATTAAACAATTGTAAAAAGGCTTTCCCATAGGTGTCCCGTTCTTCGAGAGGTGTCGAAACCGTGTTCATTTCCGCTACTTTTTCCGAAATACATCCATTGAAATACCTTATGCATTCTTCAGGAATGAGTTGCTTGATCTTTATGTAGGCGTTCCTCTTATAAAATTCAATTTGCGTTTCTGAAAGTGAATACGGCTCTTTTAAAACATCCCAATTCATTATCTTTTGTTTTTTTTGAAAGTTTAAGGTACAAAAAGAGCGGTTAAACAAGAAATGGAGGGGTTACCTTACTCTTAATAGACCCTTCGATCCGCTACCCTTTTGAAGTTGTAGTCTGGAAATGGTGTAAATTTTTAAGTCCTTTTTTTTGATTCCGTTTTAGATCCAATGATCTTTAAAAGATTCGTTGTTTATTTCATACCAAAAATGCTTTCTGTATTTGGGAAGATGGATGCATTCAGGGTGATTGAATACTCCTTTTTTAGTCATTCCAATTTTCTTCATCACGTTTTCAGATTGAACATTTTTTACCGTACAGACTGAAACTATTTTTTGTAATCCTAATCCCCGAAAGGCATATCTTAAACATCTTTTTGCCCCTTCCGTTGCATATCCTTTTCCCCATGCATTTCGTTTTAATCTCCACCCTATATCCACTGCTGGGGTAAAATCTGATTTGTATTCTTGGAATGCAAGTCCGATCATTCCAATGAACTCTTTTGTTTCCAATAGTTCCGTTACAAAGTAGGTATATCCTTTTAAAGAAAAATGATCTCGAAGTTGTTCTATGAGCTCTTTGACTTCATTTTTGGTCAGTAGTTTAGGAAAGTGTTCCATCACTTCCGGATCTGCGTTCAGATTAGCAAATTCTTCTAAATCCGCCTTCTTCCAATTTCGAAAACCGAGTCTTTTGGATTGAAACAGATAAGGGGTTTTTGTCATTTTTGTTTCTTAGCATTTCAAAAAAGGTCTTGTGAAATAAGCCTTCTACTTGATCTTTTTAACGCCTGAGGTAATAAATTAACCTAAAAACCCTTTTTGTTTTTCAACCCAATCGTTACCCGATCCATTGGCAGAAGGTTTCGGATCTTATCCTATCCTGTTCACTCCTCTTTCAAGACGAGCGTAATCTGAACTTCCACATCCTTTTCTAAGGTCAATGTATTCCTAAGAACGGAATAGCTGTTGATTTGATTTAAAGCCTGTACCAATTCTTGTTCTCGATTGTTTCGTTCTTCATTACAGGCGCGTTCGGTAAAGGCGAGATCCGTAAACGTCAAATCGGTTTTTTTAGTTATATAGTTTCCCTGACCGCTATTACATGCGGTTTGAACGCTGAGGGTTCCGTCTTTAAAAAAGTGAATCCCAGTATCTATGTCTAAAACTGAAGATGTTATAGTATTAGATGCTCGAATGGATGTTATTGTCCAAGCATTGGTCAAAGCCGCATTTTCAGGACGTATGAGAGTCAAAACGACAACCCCCCCTGCATTGAACAATTGAGCTCGATTGTCTTTTACCGAAAAATTAAATCGATTGCCGTCCAACAAGGCAGCCAACTCTTGTTCTCGATTGCCTTCTGCTTGCGGACAACCAATCAAGGTGGAAGCAACTAAAGAAAAAGCCAACTGACTCTCTTCAATGGTTATACTACCAAAAAGCGTATTGCACCCGGCAGAAGCCGAAAAGGAATCTTGATCAAAGGAAAGTATCCCTCCACCCTCAATATCCCAATCCCCTAGTATCGAATCAGACGCTTGATCCTCAATGACTTCGGTGTCACAAGCGTTCAATGAAAAAAGTAAAAAAGCAACTAATTGGGTCATTTTCATGATGTGGATTTTACTACTAGGGTTCCAAGAATAATGCCAGTGACACTATTTCAAATGATCTTTTTTCTTACCAACTAAAATCAAATCCGTTTGTCTCCCATTGACATAGCGAAATCCATCGGATCCGTGATAACCCGCTTCTTCCAACATCACCCGTATATCTTTACCCCACTCCGGCAAAAAAACTTTGGCATTCAATTCAATAGCATAGACTGTATTTTCGTAAAGAGGATGGTCTCCGGATCCGGGAACCCCCTCTTGAGCATCCCACATTCCAAAAGTAGTCCCTGCCGAATGACCGAATAAACCTAAAGGATGCGTGTAAATCTGAGGACGCAAGCCTGCAGACTTACTCGCAGCAATGGCCATTTTGAGGGTTTCATTTCCGGTTCGACCGGTCATAAAATGGTTCGTCAGTTGATCTTGAACTGCATTGCCTTGCCGTAGAGCGTTCATTAAAAATTTCGGAGCTTGTGTTTCTTCTGGTTTTAATACATAAGCCAATTCTTGACAGTCCGTGTTGAGGGTTAAATAAGTAATTCCAAAATCACAATGCAGCAAATCTCCGGGGAGAATCACATCAAATTTGGACTGACCGTCAAAGGCATACAAATCACTATTCCCCGAACGCTGCACGTCAACGGTTGGGTGAAACCAAGTGTCGAGCCCTAAATCCAATACTTTTTCGCGAAGCCACCAGACAACATCCTCGGTAGTAGTCGCTCCCGGTGTGATCACTTGAGTGGAAAACGCCTCGGAAATAATATCGTGTGTGATCTCAACCAATTGACTGAACAAAGTCATTTCTAATGGAGTTCGAGTTTCTATCCATCTAACCGCTAATTTTTCAGCAGACACCACACGGTTTTGGAACTTTTTGGGAAGCGCATTCATCATTCCATCGAAGTCTGTTTTGGCTAATCCGTCTGCAATTCCATAATGTTCAGAGGTGTTGATACCAATCCTTTCAGGGTTTTGACTCGCAATATAGTCCGCCAATGCTTGCCACTGGTCGGGTTGTTCTTCTTTGTTCCAAATGGAGCGAATGTTATTTCCAAAATTATAGCGAGTAATCGCTACTGGATCGATCCCTGCCTTGGTCTTAGAAAAAACCAAAATGGTTCTCCTTCGGGCATTGAGCCAAGTAGGCGGTAATAAAGTTTTGACCACCGGATCTTCATTGTATTCTCGAGTAATCAAAACCCAAACATCAATGTTCTCTTCTTGCATTAACTGAGGCAGCAGATTTTGAATCCGGTCTTTTTGGATAACCTCAATTTGTTGGGCACGTTCCCGTAAAGGAAGAATTTCTTGACCTATTAAAGGTGTACTTAATAAAGCAAGAAGTAAAATGTATTTTTTCATCGGTTTCAATTTTTACTGTTTTAAAAATCCTGAGCGGATTTTCCTTTCAATCGTTCTTTAATATTTCTCTTTGTTGAATTTGTTTTGGGTTCTAAACCCAAGAAGACGAACTCTGGAATAACTCTGTCAACCCATCATTTGAATCCCCAACCATTCAATAAAAATAAAAGAAAAATAAATGGAAAAGGAAGAGACCCTCGAGAAATTTGAACCCTCTAGATCAAACTCCTAAGAAAGTAAGGTCAATTCTAGAACCTCACTACATTTTCATTCCCTTTTCTAAAACCACACTCTCTCTTTTTAATTTGTAACATCAGACATCCTTTTGTTAACTCCCCTTTTTAAATTCGCTCCCTGATCTCTCAAAAAGAACAATTGTTAATAATGGGATTTAATCCTACTTGTAAGCCTTTGGAAGAAATGGTATTTTAGCTAAAAATAGTGTTATGTCAGATCAAAAAAGTGCTAAGCAAAAAGCCCTCCAACTGACCCTAGACAAGTTGGATAAAACCTACGGGAAAGGAGCTGTAATGAAGTTGGGCGATGAAGCTGTTGAAGAAGTCGAAGCGATTCCTTCGGGATCCTTGGGACTGGATATTGCCCTAGGGGTTGGTGGATATCCACGCGGTCGGGTGATCGAAATATATGGTCCGGAATCATCGGGGAAAACCACCCTCACCTTGCATGCCATTGCTGAATGTCAAAAACAAGGGGGGATTGCTGCTTTTATTGACGCAGAACACGCCTTTGACCGTTTTTATGCTGAAAAATTAGGGATTGATGTAGGAGAATTGATCATCTCCCAGCCCGATCACGGAGAACAAGCTCTCGAAATCGCCGACAACCTCATCCGCTCCGGTGCAATTGACATTGTCGTGGTGGACTCGGTTGCTGCTTTGACTCCCAAAAGCGAAATTGAAGGAGAAATGGGGGATTCCAAAATGGGTCTCCATGCACGATTGATGTCGCAAGCCCTTCGTAAATTAACTGCATCGATCAGTAAAACGAATTGTACCGTGTTTTTTATAAACCAGTTGCGAGAAAAAATCGGAGTCATGTTTGGAAATCCGGAAACCACCACAGGAGGAAATGCATTGAAATTCTATGCCTCTGTGCGTTTGGACATTCGAAGATCTACCCAAATTAAAAGCTCCGAATCCGAAGTGTTGGGTAATAAAACCCGAGTAAAAGTGGTCAAAAACAAAGTCGCTCCTCCCTTTCGTACTACTGAATTTGACATCATGTATGGCGAAGGAATATCCAAAATTGGTGAAATCATTGACTTAGGAGTAAACTACGAAATCATCAAAAAAAGCGGTTCTTGGTTTAGCTATGGTGAAACCAAAATTGGTCAAGGACGCGACTCGGTCAAAAATCTGTTGATGGACAATCCGGAATTGATGGACGAGCTGGAAGAAAAGATTATGGAAACGATTAAAGGTCTAGATTCATAGGTGAACTCGTTTGTTGAAAAAGTTAATTTTCTTGCAAAGCTTAAAATTTCCTTTTTCTTTCTCATCGATTTTGAGGGCAATAACCCCGTAGTGTACACATTTAAAGAAGCTACAAAAAACAATATATTCTTCAATGTCAACGGCGTTTCCAATGCTATCAACAAAAGGGGTTCAATTCCCGACATTAAAGTAGTAAAATCAATTTCCAAACAGCATTATACAACTTGTTTTAGAGAGGTAAAAAAAGCCTTGCGATCCGGAGAGACTTTTCTTTTAAACTTAATATTTCCAACCCAAATTAGTCTTTCTTGCTCTTTAAAGCAGCTTTTTTATTCAGCTCACGCTCCTTATAAACTGTTTTATAAAAATCAATTCGCCTTTTTTTCTCCTGAGTGTTTTGTAAAAATCAAAGAAGATATAATATACACCTACCCCATGAAAGGAACAGTAAGTGCCGATATCCAAGATGCAAAAAACACTCTTCTAAACAACCCAAAAGAAATATACGAACACAATACTATTGTTGATTTGCTCAGAAACGATTTGTCAATGATAGCAAAGGAAGTTAGAGTAGCTAGATTTAGGTACATCGAAAAAATTAAAACTAATACTACCCCCATATATCAAACAAGTTCTGAAATTTGTGGAAAGCTTGAAAAAAACTGGAGGGACTCTTTAGGAGAACTATTGTTAAAGCTTATTCCTGCCGGTTCAATAAGTGGAGCTCCTAAAGTAAAAACAATTCAAAAAATAAAAGAAATCGAAAGTGATGAAAGAAATTTCTATACCGGTGTTTTTGGTATTTATGATGGAAATACCCTTGATAGTGGAATTAACATCCGATACGTAGAAAAAAGAGAAAACCTCTTTTTTTACAGAAGTGGAGGAGGCATCACCTTTTTGAGTGATCTAGAAAAAGAATATGACGAGTTTTTAAATAAAATATATGTTCTCGTTGTTTGAGTCCATTTTTGTGATCAATGGATCTGTTCAAAACATTGAGTTTCATCAAAAACGCTTCTTTAATTCTTATTTAAAGTACTACGGTACCCGTCCGAATTTTGCTCTTACGGATCCAACTCGTATTCCAAAAAAGTATTCCATTGGAATGTATAAGCTTCGCATTTTATACAACGATATTTGTAAAAAACACGAGTTTATAAATTATTCAAAAAAGAATATAAATTCCTTAAAAGTTGTTTTTTCCAATGATATCAGCTACCAACATAAATACACCTTTCGAAACAATTTGAATAATTTGTTTTCTTTAAAAGACCATTGCGATGATGTATTAATTGTCAAAAACAATTTGATCACCGATACATCTTTCGGAAATATTGTGTTTAATAATGGTAAAGATTGGATTACACCGAAAAGTTATCTCTTAAACGGAACATGCAGAAGTAGATTGATCAAAACGAAAAAAATTGAAGAGCGGGAAGTAAAAGTATCCGATTTAAACCATTTTAAAGAATTTAAAATTATAAATGCATTTCGAGACTTGGAAGAAACATCCGCTTCATCAATGAAGCATCTCTTTTTTTGACTCCCAGTCAAGTAGAGTATTTTTTCCAAATAGCAATTGCTTGTAAACTTTGTTTTTTTGGGTCAGAGATCAATTCTTTTTCAATAACTTGATGTGCTTTTTTTTGGAGAATGGGTATATCTATTGTATTCAATCCTTCTGTAGGTATAACCTCCAACGCTTTGACTCGCAGCCGTCCCGGATAGCCATGTGTAGTATACCAAGGGAACATCCGTTTGCAATCCAAAAAAGCCAAGGGTAAAATCGGGAGTTGATGTTCGATCGCTAATTTAAAAGCTCCCTTTTTAAAAGGGTTGAGTAAAATGGTTTCGTCTTCATATTCTGTTTCGGGAAAAATACAAATACTGTAGCCTTTATGAATTACTTTTTGTGCTCGTTCGTACACCTCAAAACGACTTTTGGCACTGCTTCGATCTACCATAATTGCAGCACGCTTGTAGAGATAACCAAAGAAAGGAATTTTGACCAATTCTTTTTTTCCCACAAATACAAAAGGGGCTTTACGCATTCGTAAAATAACCATGACATCCATATAACTGGTATGATTCGCAATAAGTATAAAGCTTTTACCCTCTTCGGGGAAAACATTCATTTTTTTAACCCAAAAGCCCATTCCCAATAAAACGAAAGGAGCCCAAAGGTTTCGAGCCATCCAAAAAACAGAGCGGTATCCGTTGGGAAGCATTAAAATGATTACTAAAGGAATAAATAGAACCAAAACAGGTGTTATCGCCAATATATAAAACCAAATCCGCCATAAAACCAATAATCCTTTCCTCACATTTCAAAGATAGCTTTTTTCTCATTTTTCGAGTCTAAGATCCATCTTCTAAGCCTTTTCTCAATACTCAAAAAGTGTATTGGCTCTCTTTAATTGGATTTATAGAGGTTTCTATACTCTAAAAAAGGGAGTAATACACTCAAAAAAAGAAGTGCTAGAAGCGATCCGAACAGCATCCCACTGCTACTGGGTGAAATCCAATCCTTAGAAACCCCTCTCCCTAAAGCGTCCCAATTGATAAGATACACTCCCAGCCAGACAAAACTGAACAATATCAACATCAAACCTACGCCGAACAGTCGCATAAAACGGTAGGATTGTTGTGAGGATTTGGGTGTGTCTTGTAGCTTGTTGAAAATCCGATCGCTAAGTCCTTTGGGAGTTTTGGTCTTGGTTTGATAACGAATTAAGATCTCTTTAAGTTCTTTATCTTTCATAGAAAAAATTTCGATAAGGTGTTAATTGCTCTTTTAATTTCTTTTTCCCTCTGTGGATCTTGATTTTAACATTTGAGAGTGTTAAACCGGTTCGTTCTTCGATCTCCCGATAACTCAATGCTTCATAGTAATACAACCCAATTAGCCATTTTTCATCCGGAGACAATTGATTCATTGCCTGGTTGATCCATTCTTTTTTACTTTGTCGGTCATATCCCTCTTCCCCTTTTGGAGGGGTCTGCATCCGTTCTTCTGCAATCGAGCTCAATTCTACCTGTTTTTTGTTATTTCTTAAATATGACAATGCCTCATTAAAGGCAATTCGATACAACCAAACGGACAGTTTGGAATCCCCTCTGAATGTATTGCGTTCGGTGTAGCATTTTACAAAAACCATTTGCGTAATTTCTTCGGCATCGGATTCGTTTTTTACAAGTCGGATTACATTCCTATATATAGGATCCTTATTCTCTTCAATAATTTTGTTAAAAACAAGAGCTTCTCCTCTTTTAAAACAAATTAATTCCTGATCACTAAGCGCCATGGATTTGGGGTTCTTTTTGGTTATTAAGATGCTTTTGGCTTAGAAAAGTTACAAAAAACCGATCTCAATCTGTAACTTTTTTGATATACAACGACTCTAAAGAAGATAACAAAAAACTTAAATAAAAATGAGAACCGAAATTATTGCTGTATTTATTCCTATCATAGGTATCCTAGTTGGCGGAACCATCGCAGTTATCGCAATTTTGTCTGAGCACAGAGAAAAGCAAGAAATGATAAAGAAGGGAATACCCTTTCCTGAAAAAAGAAAACGACTAAGCAATGGCTATTCCAGTCTGCGATTGGGCGCTCTTGCGATCGGAGTCGCTTTGGGCTTGATCCTTGGAGGTGTTTTTGAAAATGCGGACCTTTTTTACGATTCTGAAACGGGTTATTTTGCTTCTGTTTTCTTCTTTGGAGGCTCGGCCCTTGTTTTAGTCAGCTTGTACATAAATAAGGAGGTGAGCAAGAAAAATAGTTAGTCCCTCTTGCGCCCCTATTTGAGGAACCGTACCTTTGTGAAAACTTGAATAAATGGCACGGATTTTAACAGGAGTTCAATCTACGGGTACACCGCATCTAGGAAACTTATTAGGTGCAGTGCTACCTGCTATTGAGATGGCAAGCAACAGTCAAGACGATTCTTTTTTGTTCATCGCTGATTTACATTCTTTGACCCAAATTAAGAACGGGGAGACCCTTCGAGAAAACACCTTTGCTACAGCTGCTACTTGGCTAGCATGTGGTTTGGATATAGAAAACACTCATTTTTATCGACAAAGTGATGTGAGTGAAGTCACCGAATTGGCTTGGTACCTGAATTGTTTTTTTCCCTACCAAAGGCTGACTTTGGCCCATTCTTTTAAAGACAAATCCGAAGAATTATCCGATGTCAATGCAGGTTTGTTTTCATATCCGATGTTGATGGCAGCCGATATTCTATTGTACGATGCTGAAATTGTTCCCGTAGGTAAAGATCAATTACAACATTTGGAAATTACTCGAGATGTGGCTGCGCGATTCAATCATCAAATGGGGGAGACTTTTGTCTTGCCCCAAGCCAAAATTCAAGATACGACTCAGCACATTCCCGGAACCGATGGCCAAAAAATGAGTAAGTCAAAAAAAAACACCATCAATGTGTTTTTGCCTAAAAAAGCACTCCGAAAACAGATCATGGGGATCCAAACCGACAGCACCCCATTGGAAGAAGCCAAAGATCCCGATCAGTGTAATGTCTTTGCATTGTATTCCCTACTAGCGTCTGCTCCCATGTTAGAAGAACTTCGTGAAAAATACTTGGCCGGAGGAATGGGTTATGGCTATGCAAAACAACTTTTGTTTGATTTAATTTTAGATCGATTCTCTAAGGAACGGGAACGTTTTGACTACTATTATCTTCACCCGGAAGAGGTACATATTGCTCTGGCCAAGGGAGCCGAAAAAGCTCGCAAAGTAGCACATCAAGTATTGCTTCGGGTACGAGACAAGATCGGCTATTAAATCCACTCAAAATGCTTTCCCGGCAAAGCGCGAACCAATCCCTTCATCTCCATTTGAAGAAGAATCGAAGCTGTATGGCTAATGGGCCATCCTAACTTCATTGCCAATGCATCCAAATGAATTTTTGGAGCTTGAGACAGCTTTTTATAAAGCTGTTCTTCTTCCTCACTTAAACTTTGAAAAAAAGCTCTCTGGACACTTTTTAGGGGAGGCTGCTCTTTCCACCCCAGTGCCTCAATCAGAATGACAGGATCTGTTAATAACTGTGCCTTTTGTTGAACGATCAATTGGTGGCATCCACCACTTTTTACATCGGAAGGACGGCCGGGCACGGCAAAAAGTTCTCGCCCGTATTGATGAGCTAAATTGGCCGTATTCATACTCCCCCCTTCTACAGCCGACTCAATTACCACCGTAGCATGGGACATCCCGGCAATCAATCGATTGCGTCTGGGAAAATTGGCACGATGAAATTCGGAGTTCGGAAGGAAATCCGTTACCAGAAGACCTTGTTTTTCGATCTGGTGTGCCTCTTTTTGATGCGAGGGTGGATAGATTCGATCAAACCCATGACCCAAACAAGCAATGGTCTCCAAACCCTCTTCCAAAGCGGTCCGATGAGCAACGATATCGATTCCTCGAGCAAGTCCAGAACAAATAATGGGTTGAAAAGGGCGAATCTTTTCGATCAATTGTCTGCAAAAGTCCCGTCCGTGAGCCGAGCTCGTTCGTGTTCCTACGATACTGATAATCGGTTGTTTTTTAAATTGTAACGTCCCTTTGGTGAAAAGAACCAAAGGAGCGTCCGGACAATACCCTAAAGCCAAAGGGTAATCTGGTGAACCATAAAATAATGGACGGACAGCGTATCGTTCCAATTCTTTGATTTGCCGCTGCACTTTGGGAAGTTCTTGTTTCCACTTTGAAAGAGAAATACAAGCCTTTTCTCCCAAACCCTCAACCGTAATCCATTTTTCGGGAGATGCCTCCAAAACTGCTTTTGCCGAACCGAAATGGGAAACCAACTGAATCGATCGATGCCAACCGACCCCGGGTAACGAATTGATAGTAAGACAGGCTTCTAAGTGGTTCATAAATTCGGGAATTCCTACGAATATAATAAACCTTACATCTATACGTTTTGAAAGTGTATCATTAATTTTAGTATTTTTGATTTGATGGAGCTAAATCGACTTATACAAGAACTTCTTTTTCAATACGAATGTGTTACCGTTCCTAATTTTGGGGCCTTCTTAACGCGTGCAAGAAAAATTGAAGTCACCGATGCTGGTAATTTTTACCCTCCATTCAAAGAGATCACTTTCAATCAATTGTTGGTTGCCAATGATGGATTACTTGCTCAGACTTTAGCCTCCAAAAGGGGAGTATCCTATGAAAGTGCCGTACGATTAATCGAAAAAGAAGTCAGTATTTGGAAAAAACGTTTGAATACCCAAGTGCTTCATTTTCCAGGTGTGGGTGATATTCGATTAAATCAAGATAAAAAAATCCTATTTACTCCCTGGGGTAAAATCAACTTTGACCTAGATGCCTACGGCTTGAGTTATTTTGAATGTAAACCCCTAGAAAGTGAACAAACTGAACCTAAAATTATTTCACCAATGGAAGACCAAAATAAAGACGACTTAATGTTTACTCCAGAACAAGAAGAAGATGATTCTCAAAAATCTCCCATCCTTAAATACGTTGCCATCGGAGTGATTGGAGTGGCTCTACTGGGAGCCTCTTATTTTTTTGGCGATCGCTATGTTACCGAACAACGCTTAATTGCTCAGCAACAAGCTCAAAAACAAATTGAAAAAAACGTCCAAGAAGCCACCTTTGAATTAGGTAATCTTTCGGCTATTGAACTTGCTGTAACAACCAATTCCATTGACAAGGAAGTAGTCCCTGAACAAGTCTTCTTCAGTGTTATTGCCGGTTCGTTTCGTTCTCTTGAAAACGCTGAAAAAAAAGTGCGGGAATTGATATTGGATGGGTTCCCTGCTGAGGTGGCAGAATCTCCGTCCGAAGGTTTCTACCGTGCCGCTTTCGGTCGATATGAGACGAAAAAAGAAGCCCTTAATATGCTTTACTTCATCAAATATACCCTTGAAGAAGACGCTTGGTATTTAGAAGAAAATTAAACTACATCTGATACACCCACCCTTTGGGGTTGACCGGTTTTACATTATCAAATATACTGAACTGAAGTTCTGTTTTTCCCGTCTTAAGATTTGTAAATACCGTGCCTATAGACTGCTTAGCTTTAACTTGGTCACCCTTTTTTACATAGAGCTTCCCTAGGTTTTTATAGACCGTGATATAATTTCCATGACGGATCAAAACGGACGGATTGCTTCCTTTATAGGTTACTACTGACAAGACCTCCCCTTCAAAGACAGCACGAACTTCAGATGAAGGAGTGGTTGCCATGGTTACTCCGTTACTTTGAATGGTTGTGGTTTTTACCACTGGATGTGGTTGACGCCCAAAGCCTTGAACAACCACGCCTTTTTCCAATGGCCAAGGTAAACGACCTTTGTTCGCAACAAAATTCGCCGCAATCAACTTGGCTTCAGGCGTCAGTTCAAAAACATTTTTATTGTTTTTACCTGCGGCTTTGTTAGAAGCCACAATCGCTTGGCGAATCAAACGGTCAATTTCTTTATCAATCGCTCGAGCTTGTTTTTCTTTTTTGGAAATTTGCGCAGCCAAGGATCGTTCTTTACGCTTTAACGTTCGAATCAGACCTTGTTGTTGTTCTCTTTCATTTTTCAATTGACTTTGAACCAAGCGATTTTCCTTGATCAACTCCTCTTTTTTTTCCTTTTCGGCAATTAAATTGCGATTCAGCTTCTGTAATAATTGTGTTTTTTTTCCTATGGAAATTCCTTGCTTCCTGCGATAACTAGCGTATTGTTTTAGATACTGAATTCGTTTGTATGCTTGCAGAAAGTCTTCGGAAGAAAATAAAAACATCAGGCGATTTTGAAGGGATTTGCTCGCATAAGACTTTTGGATCATTCTGGCGTAATCGGTTTTAAGAGTCTCTAATTCTTTTCGCTGGACTCCAATGGTTCTTTCGTTTATCTGGATCCTTCTATTTAGTAGGTTGGCTTGTTGATTGGTGACCTTAATTAATTCGGTTCGGACGTTTAATTTTACTTGTAGATCCTCAACCTCGGTAAGCACATTTCTTTTTTGCTTCTTATTGGTAAAAAGTAAATCATTAATTTGCTTGATTTCGTTCTTCAATCGGAGTCGTTGGGTCTCCAGCTCTTTTTGACGCTGCGCATTGTCCTGAGCCCACCCAGTTCCACACCCGATCCAAAAAAGAGCCAAAAAGAGGGTACGCCAAACCATCTATTTAAAACGCTAGTTTTTTATATCCTTCGGGAATTTCAAATGGAAACGTGAGGCTGGAAGGTAAATCCGTTCGAGTGTATTCCAACTCCAAGCGCTGTAACTTTTCACCATCAAAAAGAGTCACTTCAATTAACTGGGGAAGATTTTCTCCTTCAATCCGCATGTGATTGAGGTATTTGATCGAGAGGGTTTGGGTCGTTCCTGGAATTAAGACCCTTTGCTCCTTTAAAAGAAAGGTCACTGGATCAAAAAAAAGCGTCGGTTGTAAGCCGCTTCTTTTACCCGTTGGAATTAAGACATAATGAATGGGGTTGGAAATTTGTTTCCATTTTCCTATTGATGGATCAACAAATGGTTTGCCTAAAAACAGATTTTCAAAATCCTTAAAATCAAAATCCGTTCTAAAAGGGGAATTGATCAGATCAAAAGTTCCTTGAAAATAGTTTTTTTGAAACTTTTCATAAAATGAGACCTTATTGGGGGTGATCATTAATTTTGCAATGGGTATGATCATACTAGCGCTCATCCAGAGTTTTTGTTGAGCTTCCATTCGCAGTTGTATAATGATTTGTTGTTCGCGTTCAGAGTTGTCATAAGTAGCTTTGATACGAGATCTCAATCTACTAACACGAGGATAATTAGATTTGATCTTGGTAGCAAGGGCTACAACATCTACATTTTTAACTGGCTTGCTAGTGGGTAGAATCGCCACCGATTTACAACTCCCGAAAAACAGAAGCAGACCCATTAAACCCGATAAATACCGAACCTTTTTTTTCATAATCAGTACAATTCCGAATAATCCCCTATACTTACAAAGGTAGGGTTTCCTTTGTAACGAACATGATTCCCAATCATTGCCTTTTCTGACTTCATATTTTCAATCATACTGTGATTTTGAATCAACGTGTTTTTCAAAGTACAGTTTTTAATTTCGGTCCCCACTCCAATGGAAACTCCGGGACCAATTTGACTATCTATGATCCGAGCATTTTTACCGATAAAACAAGGAGGAATGATTGTACTATTTTCAATTTCAGCTGATGGATCCACCAAGTTTTCACCTTCTTTGCTTTTGATTTCAAGCATCTGTGTATTCGTTTGAAGTGTAACTTGAGGATTTCCACAATCCATCCAAGATTCTACCTTTCCAGCTTTAAAAATCGATCCCGCTTTCATCATGGCTAAAATTCCCTGATTGATCTGATACTCTTCTCCGGGTTGAAGCGCTTGGCTAACCACCTCTTCCAGTGCCGCTTTTAACACTTCAATTTTTTTAAAATAATAAATCCCGATAACTGCCAAATCCGAAACAAATTCTTGAGGCTTTTCCACCAAATTCATGATCTGGTTTTTTTCATCCAAATCCACAACTCCAAAAGCCTCAGGATTTTTGACTTGTTTAACCCAAATTACGGCGTCGCTATGGGAGTCTAAATCTAAATCTGCGCGAATGAGGGTATCCGCATAGGCTACAACAGCTGGTCCCTGGAGTACTTCTGCTGCACACATGATCGCATGACCGGTTCCCAAAGGATTCAATTGTCTAAAAATATGGGGAGTCGCTCCCAAATCATTTGCGAGTTGTTTTAGAGAAGCAACCACCTCATCTCCAAAAAAAGCGGGGTCTCCCAAAACAAATGCAACATCCGTAATTGGGGTATTAACTACCTTCGCAATTTCATGAACCAATTGATGAACAATGGGGGTTCCTGCTACCGGAATGATCGGTTTGGGCACGGTTAAACTATGGGGTCGTAAACGAGATCCCCTTCCTGCCATGGGTACTATAATTTTCATGTATTCTCTTTTTGACTATAATTTACGTTTCTCTATTTTACTCATTGTATCCGATCCATTCCAAATTCACGGCCCTCGTCTTTGATAATGAGTAATCCGTTGGAATGGGTTATGAATACTTTTAATTTTGTGTTTATTTTGTTCCTGAACTCCCGAAACCTCCTGATCCTCGTTCCGTTTTGGATAGGTTTTCGGTAAGCTCCCACTGGATGAATTCGTGTCGGGCTATGACCAATTGAGCAATTCGTTGACCGGGTTCAATACGAAAAGGCTCTTTAGATAAATTAACCAAAATCACTCCGATTTCTCCACGGTAATCCGCATCGATCGTTCCCGGTGCATTTAAAACAGTAATGCCTTGTTTTGCTGCCAATCCACTTCGCGGTCTTACCTGAGCCTCAAAGCCTTTCGGCAATGCAATTTTAAGGCCTGTAGCGATAATAGTTCGTTCTAAAGAACCCAGAGTTAACGGAGAATCTAGAACCGCTCTTAAATCAACTCCGGCTGACTGTTCCGTAGCATGACGAGGCAATTCGAAAGGACTTTCATTTTGTACTGGAATTTGAATCATGTTTCCTTTTTTGAAAAAATCAAATTTACAAATCGTCTTCCTTTAAACTTTTGATTTATCCTTTTTCTTTCCTAGACTTGTTAACGACCTTATTCTTTGGGAAAGCGTTTTTTTAACTCTCTTTCTACCTCAATCATCATGATAACGGGAACCAAAATAGTTAGAACCAGTCCTAACCAAAGGGACCCAATCCCCTCTAACTCAAAAAATGAAAATAAAACCCCAAGCAAAATCATATAGAGACTGTATTTCCTCATTTTATCTGAAGAGTACTCTTGTGCAAATTTCCATACGTCTTGATTCCGCATGGACGATTTGGTTCTATAACCGTATAGGTGATTGACTTTTTTGGGTGGAAACTTTTGCTGAACCCATCCTGCGATAAAAAAAACGATCCCCGCTAGTATCAGTATCAATCCCAAAGGATTTGAATATTCAAAAAGTGTTATTTCCATATTGATCATTCCTTTTTTAAAATTACGGTTTCTTTTGGACTTTCATTTTCTTTCGAAACCAAAAAACCAGAAGAATTACGATCAAGGCACATATTTCAAAAATCAATTCGTGGTAGGTATGGGTTTGATCAAATCCATCCCAAAAAAGCCCGATAATTCTGGACACAACAAAACCGAGGGTCAAAACTAGGGTTGCTTTTAACACTTGATATGAATTTTTTATCCTAAGGCTAAAGTAAATCCAAAGAAAACCCATTGTAGCCATAAATCCACTCAAGGTTCTCAGTTCAGTACTACTTTGGGCAGTGGTCATTTGGATATCGTATTTCCCTGTAAAAAACCAAAAGGGATCGACAAATGCCCAAATTCCCAATACCGTCAAAAGGATACCAGCTCCTAGGTTGATCATCATTGGAAGGTGTTTCATCGACTGTTT
>JAYNHN010000001.1:24579-35522 GCA_038108035.1 Flavobacteriaceae bacterium | reverse complement strand
TCCGTTGTATTGGGGTAGAAAAAATAACTGGGTGCAACCACCGGCTTGGTAGAGGTAATCAAAATTTTTAGAATGTGTTGAATTCGAAATTTTCCTTGAGTTTGGGGTTTAAAAAGAGCTTCGCTTTTTTTAAATTCAATGTCTTGAGGAGTTAATATGGTCGCTTTCCCTTTCCATTGAAACCCTTTTTGAGTCCAAATATTTACCCCACAAACACAGACCTTGGGATTTTCTTGGATGTTTTTTAAACTCAATGGGGAAGCAATATTGGCGATCCAAAGTTCAGTATTCGACCTAAATAAAAAAACTTCTTTTGGAGAAACATTGGGTTGGCCATCTTTTGATGCAGTCGCTAACCAACACAAAACAAAATCATCAAGATTCGGGGTTTGCATAGTAAATTGGGTTTGGATTCTAATATCTAAATTAGAAAATCCAAACCAATTTATATCTACTTTATACGATTATTCTTCTTTGGTTTGAATTTCAATCACTCCATATTCTGCGTTTTCACCATATTTTTTTACGGCTGCTTTCCCTTTTAAAACATGGATTGATTCAATGGCGTTCTTATCAATCTCCTTTAAAGAGTTTACCCGTTTACCGTCAACAAAAACAAGAGGTTGTTCTGAATCCTTTTCCTCTTCAATCACCCTTATCTCAATGTGCTTTTCATCAGAAGAATCTGCTGAACTCCAAGTAAAATTATTCTCTTCGTCTCCTATTTCGGTAATGAATTGGAATTCATCTTCCTTACTTATGAAACCTCCCTTTAAACTGTCCGATTTCATAATGAATACATTCGTGCCTTTGCCCCCTTTAAAATCTTTAATGTCAATTGTTAAAGGTTCCATTAATGATAATGAGTCCACTTCAATAATCATCTGATTGGTGGAGTCTTTATCAAGCTCCTTCCGTAGAATCATCTGCCCTTTTTTAGACATTACAATTCCCTTTGTATATTCTTCAAGATCCTCCATGTTTAGTGTTTTCCCATTCCCTGAATAGATGCTTTTGATTCGGATTTCTTTTATCTGTTTGCCGGGAGGAGAGGGAGCCATTGGCGGAATGGGCATAGATTTATGCATCCCGTAAAAACCAATATTCTCTATTTCATTATTTTTAAATGATATAACAAACTGAAAAGGATCTATGGGTTTGTTGCCACTTATTTGATAATTCCCTCGCTGACCGTTTGGAGCTTCAAATTGCGCTTTGATGGCTGTAATTTCATTTTCATGGTTCCTTTGTACTTTCTTAAATTCCAGTGTAATTCCTTCTTCTTCCATAAAACTGCGCTCTTTCTCCAATTCTTCCTGAGTTGTGTTTTTATCTATTTGAAGTGCTATTTTTTGAATATTAACACGTCGCTGTGTTTTTTCTTTTTTTACCTGTGCGAGGGTCTGAGTATTGAAAAGCACAACGAACAAAATGGATAAGGGAATAATAGAGAATAATTTCCAGATTCTAAAGGGTGATGAGTGTTTTAAGTTTAACATAAATATTCGGTTTTTAATAAGTGAGTTATAAAAAGAGTTGACCAGTTTGGAATGGATGGGCTTGCCCACAGCCATTTCTAATAGCAAGTATTGATATTTTTTTTTGTTTTCGATTTGAGTAAGCGTTTTACGATCCGTTAGGTGTTCTAAATTCAATGCCATTTCTCTTTGGTAGAGCCATACAAAAGGATTAAACCATTGAAAGATTAGATAGATTTGAACAGTCAAAATGTCAATACTATGTCTCTGAAGAACATGAATTTTTTCGTGTTCCAAAATCATTTCAAGCCCTTCTTTCGAATGCATTTTTGGGTTGTAAACAATCCAATGAAAAAAAGAAAAAGGGAGTGTTTTTTCATCTACTTCTACCAGAGTAAAGTCCGGTTGTATTCTTCGTTTTCCAGAAACAATCTGATTCCCTAATACCAGCATCATATACAGCAGCCTTAAAGACATCAGAATTACTCCTATTCCATAGGTTCTTAGGAGCAAGAACTCCCAATCCAATGTCGGTTTAGATAGAAGCTTTGAGCTTGTCGAATTCATCTCATATCCCATATGAAATTCTACCAGCTCGACATATTGATGGATCACAACAAAAGGAAGTAATAGACTTACCAATAGGCCTGTTAAGAGGTACCATCGTTTGGCATCAAAATAAGTTTCTTGAGACAAGCCAAATTTATAAACCATATAAAATAAAGTGAGGACCCCTCCACTTTTGATAAGATAATAAATCACTTCCATTATTTCTCTTTTTCAATTTGATCAATAATTTCCTTTAACTCTTCAAGACTGATTTTTTCTTCCCGTGCAAAGGTGGAAACTAGGTTTTTATACGAATTGCTGAAGTATTCCTCTAAAGCTGTAGAAATAAATTTTTTTCGATACGTCTCTTTACTAATGATGGGATAATATTGATGGGTTTTACCAAACGCATGGTATGAGACATAGCCTTTTTCCTCCAGGTTTCGAACCATGGTTGAGAGGGTATTATAATGGGGAGGATTCGTTTTAAATTCCGCTTGAATATCTTTGACAAAAGCACGATCCAATCGCCAAAGAATTTTTAAAATCTCTTCTTCTTTATTTGTAAGCCGCTTCATTTACGTTATTTTATTATCAAAACAAACCTAAAACTATTTTTTTAGTTATGCAACTTCTTTTTTAGTTTTAATGTTTTAAAACCCTCAATTTCCGCATCCCTCTCCCTCGTCGCAGTCTCCAGTTACCTCCCAAGCTTCGTTTTCTCCCGGGACTTCATTGGGATTTACCCACCATTTACTTTTCCATGTTTTACAGTTATAGACCACTTGAGTTCCTGCATTCGGATATTGATTGGTCGCTAAATATTCTGGAAGATCACAGAGTACTTTTCCTCCTCCTGTTCCCATACAATCCACTCCCTCTCCGTTATAAATTGCTTCTGGAATGTTGTTGGCCTGAGCTATTGCAATTGTTTTATCCGTTCCTCCCAAAACCATTGCCGCTAAGTTAAGATAGGAATAAGCAGAACTTCCGGTTCCTTCCAAAAGCAATTGCCAGATCATGATCCCATCCTTGCTTCCTTTCCGATCCGTATGATCTCGGATATGTTCAGAAAGAGCTGCAACCGTTTCATGAGTATATGTATAATAGGGACCCCAAGGTTCTTCAGGGTAATGAATCCCTGCAGCTACTGAAAACCCATATCGTTCTGCATAATAGGCATAAGCATCGTACATCAAACTTCGGTTCGAACTAGCTCCCGTGTTATAGCCCTGGAGAGCAACTAGATCGATCAACCCCCCCGCTTCCTTAAAAACGGGTATCATATGTCCAGTGGAAGAAAAGCCAAAAAGATTGATCCCATTGGTAACTTGGGTTCCCTGAAACAATTTGTCGTCGTTCTCTCCTGTCAATGTATTTCGGTTTTCAAATCGAAAAGGAGACACGGGATCATTGTTTTGTTGCCCTCCTAAAGCTCCTACTCCTGCAGGGGCACACGCCAAAAGATAGCCTTCAGATTTAGGCATAAGGGCTCTAGATTTTTTAAAAAAATCAATGAAATGCGCTACATTTTCTGTATTTCCTATATTGGTAAATGATCCATCCGGTTCAAAATCCCAATCGATCCCTGCAAAACCGATATCGTCAACCAAAGCCTTAATTTGCTCGTATTCAATCTCAAAAGCAGACGCATCTCTCCAATAGGTTTCTCCTCCCAAAGAAAGAATCACATTAATTCCTTTTTCTCGTAAAACGGAGACACTTTCTTTTAAATCACAACCGCTATAAGGCACTTCAATTCCGGTTGCAGAAAGATCGTAACTCCCTTTTTCATACCGCAAATTGGGTTTGGCAAAACCTAAAAATACATGATTTACAAAAAGGGGGATGTTCCTTAATTTAAAAGGATTTCCTCTGGAGGTCCATTCCTCCGACCATGAAGGAAAATAGCCTAAAATGATGGGTGAAGTCCGTTCAAAAGCATTTCCCCCTACTGAAGTAGTGCTTACAGTATGTGTTGGGGGATCGGTTGTGGGGGTGTTGGAAGACGTTGTGGTTTCCTCAGTAGATGAAGCAGTAGTACTTTGCTCTGGTTCTTGAATTTCATTCACCATTTTAACCTCCTCTGGGCTGGGGTCCTCTATTGCTGGCTGGCGAACACAAAAAGTAAATAGAAAAAAGAAAAAAACGGTTTTTAATGGAGCGGATGGTTTCATTTGGGGAACTAATTATAATTGTTTGTAAAATAAGCTTAGAATTTTATAATTCCCAAATTGAATTAAATAAAAAAAGCTCCATAAAGGAGCTTTTAAAATAGAATTTTTAAATTCTAGCTGTCCGAGCAATTAAAGTATCTAACTCCTTCCCAGTCCCTTTTAAAGAATTTTTCCTTGTCTTTAATAAAATCAGACATGGGTGTGTTCGCCGGAAGGATAGAGAGCCACATAACGGGAAGGTCATCGGGCTCTGATGTACATTCATTTGCCTCACAGGGATGTCTGTACTTGTATCTTGCGTGGCCCGCTTCATGGTAGAAAGTATAGAGTCGCTGAACGACCGAAAAATCTTCCCAGTACGATTGAATGATTTCAAAGCTCACGGTATTGTCGTCGCAAATATTAAACGCTCTTCCCGCATGATCTGCGGTAACTCCCGAAGCAAAGTCGGGTTCTGACCCAAAAAAGACAGTAACTGTCCTTCCATAACCAGGGTCGGGTTTTCCAGATCGGATCGCATCGGCAACAAATATATCCCAATATTCCTCTAAAGTGGTGTCTTCAGTAATGCTGCTATAAAAAGGATCGATTATTTCTTCTTCCTCAACCTCTTCCTCAACAGCTACTGGATCAACGTCATCCGCTTCTTCACTACAGGAGTTCAATACAAAAAAGAACATCCCCGTAAGAAATAAGCCTGTTAAATTTTCTTTCATTTTCATCATTTACCTTTTTTCTCGTGTAAAGATAAAGATTTTCCCTAAAGGATAAATAAAAATAGAGTCCTTAATAAGCACTCGTTCTGAAATCAAGGCTAAATAAAAAGGGGTCTAAGAAGGAGTTTTTGAAAAAAATTAACCGTTTAACGCTTCAGCTCCACCAACGATTTCCAGTATTTCGTTGGTAATCGCTGCCTGTCTGGCTTTGTTATACGTTAATTTTAGTTGATCTCTTAATTCTGTTGCGTTGTCCGTTGCTTTGTGCATTGCAGTCATTCGAGCGCCGTGTTCGCTAGCAAATGAATCCCTTAATGCTTTAAACAACTGCATCTTTAACGATTTAGGAAGAAGATCATTGACGATGTCAATTTTGTTGGGTTCAAAGATATAATCGGAGGAAGAAGAACGGCTTGAATCTGTTTCGGCCACAATGGGTAAATAGGGTTCCACCTCCACAATTTGTGTGGCTGCATTTTTAAACCGATTGTAAACTAGGATTGCTTCATCAAAGTCTGAATTCGCAAATTGATCCATGATCGTTTGGGCAATTTCTCCCACGTTTTCATAAGTCAGATCGTCAAAAATTGCATCATGGCTCGCTTGAACTTTTCCTGTTTTATCAAGAATCTCTGATCCTTTTTTTCCGATGGTTATCAAACGAACCTCTTTTGCGGAAAAGTCTTCCTCCAAGAGTTGTCTTGTCTTTTTGATAATGTTGGCATTGAACGCACCACACAAACCCCGATTGGAGGTAATGGCAATCAAAAGGGTTTTTTTAGCCTCTCGTTGCTGGGTATAGGGGTTTTGAGAATCGCTTTCTAGAGCACCACTAAGGTTTTGTATCAATTCGGTCAAGGTATTCGCATAGGGACGCATGGCAGTAATGGCATCCTGTGCCTTTTTGAGTTTCGCTGCCGAAACCATTTTCATGGCACTTGTAATTTGCATGGTAGAAGATACCGATGCAATTCTATTTCGTATTTCCTTGAGGTTTGCCATAAGTTTTTAAGCGTATTGTTTGGAAGTTTCCTTGGCTACTGCATTGAGAACATCCAGAACTTCGTCTGTTAATTTCCCAGATTTAAGAGTTGCTAGGGTCTCCGTATGTTTGCTTCGCAAGGTTTCTAAAAACGATTGTTCAAATGCTTTGACACTTTCAACAGGTACTGTGCGGAGTAAGTTCTTAGATCCAGCATATATGATGGCTACTTGCTCTTCAACTGTAAAAGGGTCGTTTTGCGCCTGTTTTAGTATCTCAACGTTGCGTTTCCCTTTTTCTATAACGTTTAAAGTTGCTGCATCCAGATCCGAGCCAAATTTTGCAAAGGCTTCCAGTTCACGGAACTGAGCCTGATCCAACTTAAGTGTTCCTGAAACTTTTTTCATGGATTTAATCTGTGCAGATCCCCCAACACGAGATACTGAAATCCCCACATTAATGGCAGGACGAACCCCAGAGTTGAAAAGATCCGATTCTAAAAAGATCTGTCCATCTGTAATGGATATTACGTTGGTGGGTATATAGGCAGATACATCCCCCGCTTGTGTTTCAATAATCGGTAATGCTGTTAGCGAACCTCCCCCTTTTACCTTATCCTTTAAGGAGTCGGGTAAATCATTCATTTCTTTGGCAATACTGTCGTCTCCTATGACTTTGGCGGCGCGTTCCAACAAACGAGAGTGCAAATAAAATACATCTCCAGGGTACGCTTCACGACCAGGAGGACGGCGTAACAACAAGGAAACCTCACGGTAAGCAACTGCCTGTTTAGACAAATCATCGTAAATGATCAGTGCGGGTCTTCCTGTGTCTCTAAAGTACTCGCCAATAGCGGCCCCCGCAAAAGGAGCATATACCTGCATGGGTGCCGGATCGGATGCATTGGCTGCAACTATAGTCGTATAGGCCATCGCTCCGCGATCTTCTAATGTTTTAGCAATTCCCGCAACCGTAGAGGCTTTTTGTCCAATAGCGACGTAAACACAATATACGGGTTCGCCGGCATCATAAAATTCTTTTTGATTCAAAATGGTGTCGATACAAACGGTTGTTTTACCCGTTTGACGGTCACCAATAACTAATTCTCGTTGTCCGCGACCTACGGGAATCATCGCATCGATTGATTTGATCCCTGTTTGTAAAGGTTCATTTACCGGCTGGCGAAAAACCACTCCGGGAGCCTTTCGTTCTAATGGCATCTCGAATAAGTCGCCTTCAATGACTCCTTTTCCGTCAATCGGACTTCCCAAGGTATTGAGCACACGACCTACAACGCCCTCACCTACATTAATCGAAGCGATCCGTTGAGTTCTTTTGACCGTATCCCCTTCTTTAACTCCTTTGGAGGGTCCCAAAAGAACAACCCCAACATGGTCTTCTTCAAGGTTTAATACCATTCCTTCTAGTCCATTATCAAAGGATACTAATTCACCGTACTGTGCATTGGACAAACCAAAAACACGGGCAATACCATCACCCACTTCTAGAACGGTACCCACCTCATCCAAAGCAGATGCGGAACTGTAACCGGCCAATTGATTTTTTAGTATTGCTGAAACTTCAGCGGGATTTACTTCTGCCATGATCGTTTTTTCTTTAGATCGAATTCGTTTTTGTTAATGTTGTTTTTATTGCTTTCAATTGATGCACAACACTGGCATCATATTGCAGGTCTCCAATTTTTAAAACAAATCCGCCCAGTATATCCGGGTTGATTTTATTTTCCAACTGAATTTGCTTTTGAGTCAACGTTTTTGCTTTTTCTAACACTGCTTTTTTCAAGGCAGGGGTCAATGGAATAGCAGTGGTAACTACTGCGGAAATTTGTCCCTGCTGATGGGCATAAAGTGTTAAAAATTGTTTTGCGGTAGCCCCTAAAAGCGACAAACGATTGTTAGAAGCCAACAAGGAAAACAATTGAACTGTTTGAGGACATACATTAGTAGATAAGGCTTTTAAAATTGATTGCTTATCCGCTGAGGCTAGCAAAGGGTTTTCCAATGTAGATTGCAATTCGTTGTTTTCATTCACCAAAGAATGCAACATCTGCATGTCTTTGGCCACTGCTTGGGTCGCTTTGGCTTGTTCAGCATAGGCTAAAGTTGCTTTTGCATAACGAAGTGCAGCACGAGTTCCTCTCATCTTTTATAAATTGGTTTCTTTTAGGAGTTGGTCAACCAATTTTAATTGTTTGTCCTTGTCTTCCAACTCTTTTTGAAGAACCTTTTCTGCAATGTCCATCGCAATAGAACCTACTTGTTCTCTCAACTCTTTAACCGCTGCACGTTTTTCATTTTGGATGGCCTCTTGGGCTTGTGCCAGAATCTTTTGAGCCTCATCTTGTGCTTCTTCCTTGGCGGTATTAATTAGTTCTGATCGGGTGGCTCTTGCTTCTTTAAGCAAGGCTTCCTTTTCCGCACGGGCTTCTTTAAGAATGCGTTGATTGTCCGATTGAAGAGCCTGCATTTCCGCACGTGCGGCTTCTGCCGACGCTAATGAATCTTTAATCGTGGTTTCTCGTTCGTTGACCGCATCCAAAATGGGTTTCCATGCAAACTTTCTAAGCAAGAACAACAAACCTATAAAAATTGCCAGTTGCCAAAAAAACAAGCCATAAGAGAACTCACCTAATAATTTTTCCATCGTTTAAAACGTTAAGGTTAAAAAGACCTTTAAAAAAGGTTTCTTTTGATCTTTACACTGCGAATAAAGCAGCAAATCCAATTCCCTCTACAAGGGCCGCAGCAATCAACATTGCGGTTTGAATTTTACCATACGCATCGGGTTGACGACCAATCGCCTCCATTGCAGAACCACCGATTCTTCCGATACCCATACCTACACCGATTACCACTAAACCGGCTCCTACCATTACTGGAATTTCCATATTTATTTATTTAAATTAAACACTTTTTTTTGACACATTCCTGTGTGTTTTTTGTTAATGATGTTCATGCTCTTGGGCGGCAAAGCCGAAATAAAGTGCAGAAAGCATCGTAAATATATACGCCTGTAACAACGCAACTAATAATTCTATAATTGATATCGCAAATGCTAGACCGAAAGACAATGGACTTCCCAACCAGCTTTTAAAGATAAACATCAATCCAATCAAACTCATCAGTACTATGTGTCCCGCTTGCATATTGGCATACAAACGAATGAGTAATGAAAAGGGTTTGATAAAGATTCCTAAAACTTCAATAGGAATTAAAATAATGTATAATGGAACTTTGGCGTACCACTTCATTGATGATCCAAGAGGATCGAAAATGTGCAGCCAATAATCTTTGGTTCCTGTCAAATTGGTGATCAAAAATGTAATCAACGCCAAACCAAAGGTAATGGCTATGTTTCCGGTCACATTGACTCCCAATGGTGTTAACCCTAATAAGTTTAAAAACCAAATAAAGAAAAATATCGTTAATAAAAAATTCATGTACTTGCCGTATTTTTTATCTCCAATGTTAGGTCGTGCAATGTCGTCTCTTATATACAAAACAATTGGCTCAAAAAAGCGCCCTACACCCGAAGGAACCCCTCCTGTAATGGAATAAGATCGGGCAAGACTTCTAAACAGAAAGAACATTAATGCAGCGACCAACAACATACTCACTACACTTTTGGTAATAGATAAATCTAAAGGAGCATCGTTGGTTACGTGATTAGATTCGTCATAAGTAATCGTTCCTTCCGCATCGGTTTTGTAAATTTTACCGTGTTCTAACTTATAGTGTTTGTTTCCTTCACGAGCGACTTCTTCTCCATGGTGTAATTTGGAAGAAGAAAAAACAACAAGCCCTTCGTCCCACAAAATAACCGGTAAAGGAATGCCTCTATAAATATGTTCTCCCGCATCATTGGTATAAGAGTACAAACTAAAGTCATAAGAGTCCTGAAGGTGGTGAGAAATGTATTCTTTAATTTCTGTTTTTAGGTCTCCCGAGGGTTTGGTCTCTTTGGAAAACAGTGAATATGGTAGCGCAGCCAATACCCATGTTAAAAAAAAGGTTGCGTAATATTTACTTATAGCTGACAGCATAAAAGGTGTTTTCAGTAGTCTTTTTAGCGGTGCAAATGTAAGGCTTTAGAATCAATAAAGAAATATTTAAAAGATTTTTTAATTTTCTTTTTTTTGCGGTTAGAGAAGATCCCTTAAAGGGCTGTTTTTTCTGTTGTAAACCGCTTTTTAAAAAATTAGTTATACCGTCTAATTAAAGAGACGATTTCTACAAAAAGACCCACTGCATAGGGGACAAAAAAGATGAAAAACTCGGACCGTGTTAGGATCCCGTCCCTTTCAAAAAGAGGTCGGAAATAGACAAAATAAGCTCCCAGCTTTAATAGGACTGTTGTTAGATAGAGTGTGGCTAAATTGTTTTTTTTCTTCTGCATTCCCCACCCCAAAAGTGTTAAGGATACAATGGCCAAGAATGCATTGATTACATAACTATTAATTAAAAAAGGTTTTGCGGTTGGAAACGTTTGTACGTGAATAAAAAAAACTCCCCCCATAAAAACAATCAACGACACTAAATAAAGTAAAATTTTTTTCATTGCATTTGATTACTTACCGGTCAACTTGTCCATTGGTTTTACCAAACTTCGTATAATACACAACACATTACCAAAAACGCTTACTTTGCCGGTAGATCATCCAAAGAATTGTCACCAGTCCTAGCCCTGAAAACAATAGGACAAAGAAAGAACCCCCTCCTACTTGGCTTTTTTGATCTAAAAATTGTCCCAATCGAATGCTTGCATACATGACAATAGCAATCTGAAATGCAAGACTTGAAAAGATAAGCCAGCGATTAGGCTGTTTTTTCATGGGATTCGTTCAACTGTTTAACCCCATCTTTTTTGGACAGCATAGAACATTGGGCGTTAAATATTGCTCCGGATTCTACAATCAGTTTTTGAATTTTAACGTCTCCTTCTACAATACAACTTGACTTAAGGTTCAGAATTCCCGAGACTAATAATTCCCCTTTAAAAACCCCTTCGATATCAGCATTGG
>JAYNHN010000001.1:0-24569 GCA_038108035.1 Flavobacteriaceae bacterium | reverse complement strand
AAAGTATCTTCCCTTTGACTTTGGCTTCTTTTCCGATAATGACTCTTCCTGAGCTTTCTACTTCTCCTTCCAATATTCCATCAATTCGAATGTCGGTTTTGGCTTTGATCGAGCCGGTAAGGGTTGTGTTTTGGTCAATTTTACTGTACTGTCCGTTCGTGTCGGTTGATCTCATTTGTGTGGTTTTATCCAGTTTTTGTTTTTGATAAAGGATCGATATTGAGTGGCTAAAGCTACAAAATTATCTTTTGTTTCAATACTGAGTGAATCTAATGATTGATTTTGTTTCCAAATTTGTACTTCATGGGGGTCTCGAATTCCATGAACGACGACAAAAGTGTATTCTTCATCGTAAGGGTCTTTGGTTACGGTCCAATTTCGTTTGCTCTTTAACAAGCTCTTAGTTAAGGCCTCGAAAAAAGCCGAAGATTGACCCGGTTGCTGATTTTGAAAAGGGAAAATCCACTTGTAATTTTTATAAACAACTCCTTTTTCTTCTAAATCGTTGGAGGATTGAATCTTGTCCAACATTTCTTTTGCGTGTTTTCCTTCTTGAACAGCACTATAGTTGGTTGCTACTTGTTCTAGAGCCTTTTTCCAAGCTTTCACCCCTTGCAAACGACCCTTGGTATGTGCCTTCAATAAGGCAACTTTAGGTTCCAAAGGACTCCCACTAGTAAGCACTTCCAATTCTTCTGTCTTTTTTAGAACCTCCAGAAAGCCTTGTTGCTCGTAAAGATCTAATGCGGTAGCATATAGTGTTTGCGGGGTTATGATTCCATCGGTGTCATAATTTTCCGGGTCTGAGAGCAAACGAGCAAAAGGGGTTTCCGAATATTCATCAAGCAATCTTTTTTTATAACGATTTGCTCTTTGATTGTTCTGGTTTTCGTCCATACGATACAAATGATACAATGCCTGTACAACTAGGTTTTGAGGAGGGTCAAAAGAAAGCAATGTGTCCAAGCGTTTTCTTGCCAATGGATAATCGGAAAACTTTTCTTTGTAAATCATTCCCAATTGAAGGTAGGCATTATGGTTCACCGCCCGAATACTGTCTTTTTCATTTTTGCTTTTTGGAAGAGCCGCAATAAAACTTTCGGGGGTTTCTTGAAGAATTTCGTTGACTTTGGATTTTTCTAAGTTTTCAAATTCCTCGCTTTGCCTAATCGTGTTTTGAATCACCGCCGCACTTCTCCAGTTATCGACGTTGGGTCGGTTGCCCCAAAGGGCTCGATAGCTTTGCTTTCCTTGAAGAATCAAATTGGGATTATAAAAATAAAAAGCCGTTTGGTTTTTGTTGTATAAACGGATTTGGTTTTTCTTTGCCTCTTGTTCAAGTGCCTTCTTTTCCAGTAATTGTTTTCGATCTAAATAGTTTTCAAAAAAACTTCTTTGGTTTTGCTCAGACATCGAAATCAGACGAATTATACTGTCCGTTTCTTTTAGAACTTGCTCATACTGTATCACTTCAGAAAGGTTGTCTCTTTTGCGCATTAACTTTTTAAAATCAATTGAAGACTCTTCAAAAAAAGGGAGAAGTTTGTCTAGGTAACTTCCTGTTTCTAAATAGTTTCCTCTTTCAAAATTATAATCCGCTAAATTCCGATAATTTTCAATTTGGGTGTAGGAGTCAATCGAATTTGAATTGAGAGAACGGTTAAAATAAACCAAGGCTAGGCTATCTTGTTTTTCTTCCAGATAGATATTCCCTATCGACCGATTGAGAATGTGTTCAAAAGGCTGGTTTTCATAGTTTTTTAGCAGCCGTTGAATTTGCTCAATTCGATCTGGGTAGTCTCCCTCTTCATTGAGAAAGGTGTTCTTAATTTTGGCATTGATATAAAACTTTCGCTGCGCCTTACGCTTTAAATTTATTATGCTCTGATAAGCCCATTGGGCAGAGTCTTTCTTGCCTAATTGTTCAAAAAGCTGACCGGTAATAAATAAATACCGGGCCTTCGTCTTTCTTTTAGGTGCCTGCAGCGCCGCTTTTTTTATGTAAAAAGCTGCAGAATCCGGTTTTTTTAAATTGATAAACGCATCTGCAAGGGTTGCATTTGCAAGGGGATAGAATTTACTGCCTGGATACAATCCCACTGCTAAGGGGCGAATGTTTCGAATGGCCAACTCATAGTTTTGAAGGCGAATATTCGTTTTTTCACGCCAAATCTTCCCTTCGACAAAAACAGAACGTTTCGCTCTTGATTTCAATAAAAAATTGAATGCCTCCAAAGCCGGAAAAAATCGCCTGTCAAAATAGCGTGCCTTGCCCAATAAAAGATACGCTTGATCGATCTGGCGGTTATACTGAACTTCGTTAATTTTAATGGAATGCTTTTGTATTGCTTTAACCGCTTTTTCTTCGGCTCGGTCAAATCCGGGAACGATGGTGGTTTGATCTATGTTCTCTCCCCTTAGGTTAATCGGTTCAACCGGTAACATTTCGTAAAAATTATCTTCAAATGCCTGTTCTAAAATAGATTCTCCTATACCAAAGGCTTCTTTTCCATTAAATAAAACATTGTAGCGAGTGGTCAATGTATGATATTCTTGGTTGAGCAATCCTTTTCTAGTCGTGCTGCAAGAAAAAATTAGCAAGAGGAAAAAAGAAGAGATCCAAAATGTAGGTTGTCCTTTATGCATGGTAAATCCTTCAAGTGTAATAACTTAAAAATAAGAAGTTTAGTATTTTAAGGGCTTGTTTTAATTTGAGAAATAGGACTCCAGTTCTTTTAGGGTAGAAGGTGTTGTTTCAATATCTTTTAAAATTAACCCTTTTTCAAGTAAAACAATTCGATCACATACCTCTGTAATATGAGTCAGGTCATGACTTGAAATTAAAAACGTGGTTCCGTGAATATCTGCTTGCTCTTTTATCAAGCTTTTAAGTCGTATTTGAGTGGTTGGATCAAGGTTTGCAAAGGGTTCGTCCAAGAGGATCAAATCCGGCTGACCGATCAAGGCTCCTATTATTCCCGCTTTTTTTTGATTTCCTTTGGAAAGGTCTCGGAGGTATTTCTTTTTCCCTAAAATTTCATCATTAAAGAACGATGAGAACTGCTGAACCCATTCATCTATTTGACTTTTGGATTGTCCTCGTAAACCTCCAATAAAATAATAATATTCCTCTACCGTTAAATAGCCGATTAAATAACTTTCATCAATAAATGCTGCTGTGTACGGTTTCCAACCTTCGCTTATTTGGACATCAATTTCATTTATAAACACGCTTCCGGAAGTGGCTTCAATCAAGTCCAATATCAAGCTAAAAAATGTGGTCTTACCGGCTCCATTATTTCCGACTAAACCGAAACGTTGACCCTTAGGTATAGTAAGTTCGGGAGTGTCTAAAACTATAATCCCTCCATATTTTTTGCTGAGATTTTGTACGCTTATCATAATTTAAGATTTATTGAATGACTTTAATGTTTCGTGTTTTTTATTTTGGTAAATTTTTTCAATGGCATTGATTAACTGCTTCTGAAAAACCAGCCCTAAAAGGCCCATGGAAGCTAAACCAATCAGTCCTGCATTGAAGCTGAAGAAATGGTAAGGGAGATAAAAAGCAAGAAGGGGTAAAACCATTTTTGGCAAAGTAAACAAGAGCTGAGTGAGACTAAAGTTTTGAGTGTTCTCAAAAGCCTTTGCTTTAACGTTTAGTTTTACAGGGGTCGCATTGTACGCTCCTGAAAAAAGGGTTATCAGACTCCCCAAGCCAAAATTAAAAAGGGCTGCCGCCATTACAATTAATAAAATGCGCGTTCCAAAGTAAACATATGGGATGCACAAAATGCTACTGACTAGAACCCCAAACATTAATAGATACAGTTTGGATTTAAGGTACTTTTTGTAGGAAAGGTTTTGACACATCAGAAAACTGAAATATTCGCTATCCCAAGCGGGTACAAACTGTCCAAAAGTTAACATAAAACCCCCCGAAACAAAAATTCCTGCAAAAATCAGCCATACGGGTTGATCGGAATAGACATCAGTAGCAAAAAAGATAATCCCATAGGGCAGAAAAAAGATCCCCATCAATACAACCTGTCGGGGTCTTACATTTCTGATAATCATTCGAATGTCGTTTTTTATGAAAAGAGACATGCTGCCAAAAGCATCTAAAAAAGACAATTCCGTTCCCAATATCCGTTGCTTTTTTTGTTCTAATCCTTTGTCTAAGTAGAGTTGCTTTAAGAGGTACCTCTCCATTAATGTAAAAGACAAAATTAGTAGGCCGAAAGGAATGCTAACCAAAATGGGGGTTTGATACAAAGCATCAAAAGCTCTAGAAAATAATGAAATCACATCAATTTGAAGCCCTTTCTCCAAAAGAACACCCAAAACCAATGCGGTCAAAACACCAAGAGCTACTTTTCTGTTTTTGTTAACCAGAAATATAATGAAATTATTGGTCAGTGATAAGCATGTAACTCCAAATAACCAAACCCAAATAGATAAAAGATCTCCACCCTTAATAGAAAACACAATGCAAAAGGGTGTTAAAATTACAATTGAAATAAAGTTGTATAAAACTCCTAATGACCGAAAAGACACACCCCTAACGATTTTCTTTTTAGAAACCGGTTGCATTAAAAGTGGCTTTACCTCAACAATAGGCGTGTTTTGAAAAAAAAAGCGAATTAAAAACTCCAGACCCAAATAATAAAGCAAAAAACTGTTAATCGCAAGAATGGGATCCTGATTGGGGTCGTTCTCCTTCACAATAAAAAAGAGCCCTATTCCCAATAACAAAAAGGCTGCCAAAAAGTACAAGACTAAAAAGCCAATTAAAATTCGAATTGCAAGTTTTAGCTCCCATTGAGGAGCTCTAAAAAACTTCTTTTTAGATAGAGAAAAGGAATCTGAAAGAGAGTAAGCCATAGAAACGTTTTATCGTATGAATACTTTTTCAATGATAATCATTTTTTTACATTTGCCAAAAAAAGCTATGCCTTCAATTCACACATTGCGTGTCTCTTCAATAGATCGGATTACAACTAATTCCGTGGTGGTTTCTTTTGATATTCCGTCCGAATTCATTTCCTCCTATTCCTTTACCCCAGGACAATACATTCCTCTGGAAGCTACTATCGAGGGAAAAGTAGTTCGTCGTTCCTATTCTATCTGTTCCGCTCCCAACTCAGGAAATCTTCAAGTTGGAATTAAAGAACTAGAAAATGGTCTGTTTTCAACTTATGCAAACCGAACACTAAAAGTAGGCGATTCGTTAAAGGTTGGAACGCCCGAGGGACGCTTTATTTACCCGTCCAAAGTCCCCAAAAAGTCCATAGTTGGTATTGCAGCCGGAAGTGGAATAACTCCCATTATGTCTATTTTAAAAACCGTATTGGAAAAGGATACTTCGGATGCGTTTACATTAGTTTATGGGAATAAGTCCGTGGAAGAAACCCTGTTTTATGATGAATTGATTGCGCTCGAAAAGCAATATACTGATCGATTTAAAATCCACTGGTATTTCAGTCAATCCGAAAAAAAAGGAGCCGAGTTTGGGAGAATCAACCGTTCTGCAATCCTCTCTCTTTTTGGTAATTCGGTACCTCGTCACACCTTTTATATATGTGGGCCTGAGGGATTAATTCGAGACGCTTCCAACCAGTTGAAATCTCTGGGTGTTGCTCAAGACCAACTTTTCTTTGAACTCTTTACCTCAAGTACCGAAAAAACAAAGGTTGAATCCTACGAGGAAAAAGGGCGCTTACAACTCACCTATGACGAAGTGACCCATACCCTAGATCTCGTCCCAGGCAAAACGTTATTAGATATTGCTCTTCAAGCCAAACTGGATGTGCCCTATTCTTGTCAAGGAGGAGTTTGTAGCAGTTGTATCGCTCGAATTACTCACGGAAAGGCAGTTATGGAATCCAATCAAATCTTGACCGACACGGAAATCGAAGAAGGGCTAGTTCTGAGCTGTCAAGCAATTGCTCAGACGGAACAGATACAAATGGATTATGACGATGTTTAGAAGTCCTTTTTTATTTTAGAAAAAAAAGGCTCCCTCGAACGATTACTAATAAAATGAAAACTCTATTGGTTTTTTTGGAAGGAGCGGATTCAAAAAAAACCCCTGTGAAATAAGCCATTGGTAAAAACAGCAGTACCCACTTTTCAAAAACAGATTGCATCTGAAAGAAGGTGATAAAAAGCCCTAGAAAAAAACAAATCAGTAAAAAATAACTGCCAATTGCTAAATTTCTAATTCTTATTCTAACTGCTCGATTGAACGAAAAACTCAAAACCAATAGTATAAATCCAATCCACAACAATTCCGCCCAATTCAATCCCTTAAAGTTAATGATCCCTTTAAATGCAACAGACGGAAAAGCATAGTCTAATTTAAATGTAAATACTACGGCAAAAACACTAAGTGGGATGGCTACTATTGGCGTTAAAAATGCTGTCAAATGTTTGACATTCTGATAGCGCTTATCTGCAAATGAAATCAAAGGTGTCAAGTAGAATACTGCCATCAAAGGCTCCATAAACGTCATTACACTGATCAAAAAACACATATTAAAAAGCCTTTTAGTACTTTTTTTGAATTGCATTAATAAAAGAGCGTCCTGAAAAACCAATACCAAACAAAAAATCATAAAAAGTGCAGGGTAATTGAAATTCTGCTGAGGAATAAGAAATAGACAAACTGCAAAAGCTAAGTTGTACGATCCGTTGGATTTGATTAATCTTTCTTTTTTTTGTTGATAAACTAAAACCCCGAGAATTAAAAACATCCCTGCTGCTTTTAAAATTAATTGCGACAACTGTTGCTGAGGATGAACAAAAAAGAATGCTAAAAAAAGCCCTATTCCGCCCAAAGAGAACCTAACAGAGTTTGTTTTGCGAAAAAGATTGTTTAACATAATCGTTTCCCTTAAATTTGCAAGGTAAGTTAAACCCTAATTGATGAAAAACTTTTTTGAAGGAATCGCCTGGTTATTTGAAGAAATCTTATTTCTACCCTATAATTTGCTTCGACAGTTGGAGCTAGAAAGCTGGACACTTGCCAACAGTGTAAATTGGATTTTTATGCTTATTGGTGCTGCTGCCTTAATTTATTGGGTCTTACAACTCAACCTGTTCGATAAGAACGGAGAGGAAGATAAGGATCCATCAGCTCACTCTTTTCTATAGATCAAATCCAATATCTTTTCGATAATTGATTCCCTCAAAACACACTTTGTTAAGGGTCTCGTAGCTATTTGTAATGGCTTCTTTATGGTTTTGGCCAAAGGAAGTAACTGCCATTACCCGTCCTCCAGAAGTGAGGACTTTTCCTTCCTTCAAGGTCGTTCCCGCATGGAAGATCATCTTATCGGATACTTCATCCAAGCCCGAGATTTCCTTTCCTTTTTCGTAGTCCTGTGGATACCCTTGAGAAACCGCCATAACCGTTGCGGCAGCTTGAGAATCCACTTCAAGTTCTATGCGATCCAAACAGTTCTCATGGATCGCTTGTAGAATTGTCAAAAAATCGTTTTTGATTCTGGGTAAAACCACTTCGGTCTCCGGGTCTCCCATTCGTACGTTGTATTCGATCACTTTGGGTTCACCGCCGACTTTAATTAAACCGATAAAGACAAACCCTTTATATGGCATCCTGTCTTTTTGGAGTCCTTCAATTGTAGGTCGGACAATTTGTGAATCAATTTTTTTCTTAAATTCCTCCGTAACAAATGGAACCGGGCTCACGGCTCCCATTCCACCCGTATTTAAGCCTGTGTCTCCTTCTCCAATGCGCTTATAATCTTTTGCCATTGGAAGGGTTAAATAAGAAGACCCATCCGTTAAAACAAAACAAGAGAGTTCGATTCCATCTAAAAATTCCTCAATTACAACTTTATTTGAAGCCTGTCCAAATTTGCTTTCCAAAAGCATCGCTCTTAATTCTTTTTTGGCTGTTTCCAAATCCTCTAAAATCAAAACTCCTTTTCCTGCTGCGAGGCCATCCGCTTTTAATACATAAGGAGCAGCTCTGCTTTCTAAAAACCGTTCTCCTTCATCCAATGTTTCTTTGGTGAACTCTGCATAGGCAGCCGTTGGAATGGAGTGTCGGAACATAAATTCTTTTGCAAATGCTTTGCTCCCCTCTAAAGATGCAGCTTCTTTCTCAGGTCCAATCACACCCACTTTTGAAAGCTCTTTGTCATTTAAAAAGAAATCGTGTATTCCCTTGACTAATGGATCCTCGGGACCCACAACTACCAATTGAATGTTGTGTTTCAAAACGGCCTCTTTAATCCTTTCAAAATCCGTTGCTTCAATGGGAAGGTTAACGGCACAAGTTGCTGTACCAGCATTCCCAGGTGCGGCATAAAGAGAGTCGCAATTTTGGCTCTGATTTATTTTCCAACAAAGGGTGTGTTCTCTTCCTCCTGCTCCTATAACTAATACGTTCATATGTGTTGGTTTTGTTACAAAGATAATCACTATTGATGGTACGCATTCTTTATATCGTTGATTAATCTTTTAAAAAACGTTTCATCTCTTTTTTAAAACGATTGATCAATCGAAGGTGCTCTCTTCTCGCTTTAGGCAGGTTGTTCTTCCACTGGTATAATTCTCTGGAATTAAGGATCGGGAAAAACGTTTCCATTCCTTCCAAACGACTTTTTTGATTGGGGTGTTCGAGTCCGTCTGATAAAAAAAGAACCGGTGTTTCAAATGCCACTGCAGGAAGAGCAGAATGAATTCTTGATGTAATGACCAATTTGGCATTGGCCAAAATCTGCAATTGCTTTATTGCCGCTTGAATTCGATCCCTTTCTGAATGCTTTTCAGGGTCTATTAATTGAGAATGCCAAGTCGCCTCTTCGTCTTGATATTCCAAAAACTGATGAAGCCTTTTGATGGCTTGTTTATACTTAAATTGCTTGTAGGGATATTTAAATAGTTGGATCAAAACATGGTGAAACGGCTTTTTGTCAGTCCATCGAAACGTGTTCTTTTCGGGGAGCAAGCGTTCTAGAGGACTGATCACAACAATTCCTTTTCTCGGATGCTCAGGAGAAATAAAAGAGAATCGATTAAGTCCTAGGGTCAGACAACCGGAAAAATAGGCCCGGATGCCCAGATCAGTTAAAGTTCTTTGAGTGTGTCGATCTCTACACCCAATGGGTTGGTGTTTTTTTAAGTATGCGATTCCCTCGGGAGATAACATTCCCTTTTGGGCGGTTGGATTAAGGTGAAACGATAGAAATAATGGCCGTATATGGCTTGATGGAGGCCAATGTGAACCGTCTTCCATAAACCATCCATTCATGATTAAATTTACTTTAGGTCCCGAATAAGTGTGCAATGCTTCGCGATCCAACGTTAAAACATCCTTGGTTTCGATCCATTGTTTTGCTGCAATACTTTGAATGTAATCCCCTAAGTTATTTGAGAAAGGATAGGCTAAAACGGCCGCAGTTCTAAGCATGGTTTTTAATGTTGTTTAAAAAGTTTTTAAACGTATTCTCCCTTCTCTCTATAGGATACTTTTCTTTGATTCGTGCTCTTGCCAATCTTCCCAACCCGTTGTTCTCTTTTGTTAAAAACAAAACCACTTCGTCCAAGTCCGCTTGCGAATGAAAAGTCATTCCCGTTTTACCAATAGCATCCGGAATTCCAAAAACAGCTTTTCCTATAGGAATGCATTCACTCAACATGGCTTCACAGAGCACATTAGGGAGCCCTTCGATCAAAGATCCCTGAAAATAATACTGATGTTCTCCGTATATCTTTTTTAATTCGGATCTAGATTGTTTCCCCAACAGAATCACATTAGTGGGCAAGACCCCCAACGATTGATCTTGATTTTGAATTCCTACTACCGTAAACTTAAAACTAGGGAGTCTTTTGGCCAACTCAAAGAAAAAAGGAATTCCCTTTCGATTAAAGGTGCGGTGGTCCGAGAGGTTTGCGACTGTTAGAACCGAGCGGGGAGACTTCGTTTGTGCAGCCTTCCAAAAACTGGAATCATAAGCCGTAGGCACCTCGTAAATTGGAGTTTGCAAAGTGGGGATGAATTGCTTGATTCCAGAACGAGTTGAGGATTCCTTCATTGCCTGATCACATCCCTCAGCTAAACTCTGATGCACTACCCAAATCTCTCTCGCTTTTTTATAATTCTTTTTTCCCAAGTACTGTCTTAGATTGTTTTTTAGAAAAAGGCCATACTCTAATTTAGGACTCGCTACTGCATCAAATCCTCCCACAATCAAAACGGAGGGTTTTCCAAAAAAATGGGCCCAAAACAAGGGTCCCCATGTATGATAATCGTTAAACCAACTAAACAAGGCTTGCGAACGGGACAGATACAAAAAACCTAAAAAAAATTCACGGATTCGATTCCAAAAAAATCGTATGGGGTCTTTAAAAGGAGGAGATTGAATCAAATTTACATGATACCCCATGCTTTGCAATAACTCAAGATCTTTGAGTACGAAGGTGTTTTTTACACTACAAGTCAACGTCACATGATTTTTATTCATCTTCTTGTCACTCTGCAATTAAAAACGAATCCATTTGATCCGCGATTTCTCTATGGTCCGTAAGCCTAGGCACTTTGTTTTGACCACCCAATTTACCAATGCTTTTCATGTAGTTTCTAAATCCATTGGTCGATACCATTCTAATCACAAGAGGTCTTAACACCTTTCCCTGGATTAGATCTTGATAGTAAATGTTTTTTTCTTGCAAGGCTTGATCCATTCTAAGAGCAAACGCATTTAGATCTTTAGGCGCTTTGTCAAACTCTATAAACCACTCATGAAAAGGCAACCCCTCAGAAGGAGAAACTTGCGGAGCTACGGTAAATTCACGAATGGAAACATTATCTGAATCCGACTCAACAGCTGTTTTGATTGCGTACTCAACTTCACTACCGATAACATGTTCTCCAAATGCGGAAATAAAATGTTTAATTCGTCCGCTTACTATTATTTTATACGGGCCTAATTGGGTAAACTGAACAGTATCGCCAATATTGTATCTCCATAGCCCTGCGGTGGTGGAGATAATCAACACATAATTCAAACCTACTTCCACTTCTTTTAAAGAATGAACAACCGGTGTTTCGTCATAAAAAGTACTTGCCACAACGAATTCATAAAAAATGCCGTGTTCTAGAAGAAGTAAAAGTCCCGAGTCATTTTGTTCATCTTGATAGGCAAAAAAACCTTCAGAAGCAGGATAAAACTCAATACTGTCGGGTGTTCGTCCAATTAAATTTTTAAAAATTGCTCGATAGGGTTCAAAATTTACCCCTCCATAAACAAAAAGAGAGAAGTTAGGAAAAAGGGTACCTACTGGCTTTCCAGTTTTGTTTTTTAGTCGCTCAAAATACATCTGCACCCAAGAGGGAATTCCTCCGATAATCGTCATGTTTTCGTTCTGGGTTTCGGACACCACTGCATCTATTTTTGATTCCCAATCTTCGATACAATTGGTTTCCCAACTTGGCAGGCGGTTTTTTTGGAGATAGCTCGGCACATAATGAGCTACAATTCCGGAAAGACGACCCAAAGCAACTCCCTTTTTATCCTCTAAAACAGGGCTTCCCTGGAGGAAAATATGCCGTCCTTTTGCCACATCTGCATTTCCTGTTTTATGTGTATAATTTAATAGCGCATCGCGAGCAGCACGAATGTGTTCCGGCATGGACTCTTTAGAAATGGGTATGTATTTTGCACCAGAGGTTGTTCCGCTTGATTTGGCGTAATACAAGGGTCTTCCTGGCCAAAGAATATCCGATGCTCCTTCTAGAATCTTGTCAATATACGGCCGGAAGCCTTCGTAATCGCGAATGGGAATCTGCCTTCTGAAGGAGTCCAAATCCTTGACTAGATCTAATTGATGGTCTTTTCCAAACTGAGTTTTTTTTCCTTTGTTGAGTAGGTTTTGAAAAACCGTTTCTTGGGCTTGATGTGGGTTATTAATCCATTTTTGATTTTTTTTATGTACCCAAAGGGCTAATAATCTTGCACCTAATACCTTAATCATTCTTCAGAAAAATTAAAAAAATTCGTGGGATCCATGGGGTAACCATCCATCCACATTTCAAAATGTAAATGAAAGCCTGTTGAAAATTCACCGGTGTCTCCGGCAGAGGCAATTACCTCTCCACCTAAAACTGCTTGTCCTTGGCTTTTGTTCAAGGATGCGTTGTGCTTGTAAACAGATATAATTCCGTAAGCATGTTCCAAAATTATGACATAACCCGTTTGGGCAGTCCATTCTGAAAAAATAACCGTTCCATCTGCAATGGCTTTAATAGGACTATTTTCCTGTAAAACAAGATCCACGGCGTAATGATCTTTGCTGGGGTCAAAACGTTGGGAAATTGGTCCTTTGGCGGGAGGAAGTAACAACGTTTTCAATTTAACCTGATCTGAATTATTAGGGCTGTACTTGTCTTGTTGTGAGACAAATACACGTAAAAGAGAGTCTTCGTCAACGGTAGGCGTTAACTCAATATTCGTAGGTAAATTGTTTTCTAAAGCTTCAACCGATAGCTCCGGGTCTTGGAAAGAAATCTTTTCTGACAAAACCGCACGGACAGCATTGAGGTACTGTATGTTTTTATTGTATTGATCTATCAGAGAATCTGTGACAAACATGTTTTGTATTGCCTTTTGTCTTAATTCAGAAGAATCATACCCCGGTATAAACTCTTTTAATGGAGTAAATGCTATTGAAATGAAAATAATAGAGCACAACAATGCAAATAGAG
The DNA here is from genome assembly GCA_038108035.1 of Flavobacteriaceae bacterium. Taxonomy (GTDB): domain Bacteria; phylum Bacteroidota; class Bacteroidia; order Flavobacteriales; family Flavobacteriaceae; genus MS024-2A. The sequence goes on along the minus strand of JAYNHN010000001.1, from coordinate 11,833 downwards.
CAGAGGATAAAAGAATTACTCGGAGTCTGGAAATTCGATATTGCAATTGTTCTTCAAATGTTTCCTCATTGATGATCACCATCCGATAAGGATCTCTCAATTTTTTGACGAAGCTTCTTCTTTTATTAAACTGTTTTGCCATATCAATAACAAAGATACGGATTCCTTTTAGGATTTCTTTCTCTTTACATTTTGATATAGATAGATCTAAATAATTCTGTACATTTGTTTTTAAATAATAAAAAGATGATGCTTGCTATAACATTTTTGGGTATGATTGGAGGACCTCAAATTATCTTAATTATCGCTGTAGTTCTCTTGCTTTTTGGAGGCCGAAAAATTCCTGAATTAATGAAAGGTTTGGGAAGCGGAATTAAAGAGTTTAAAAACGCAACAAAAGAGGACGAAGAAACCCCCAAGGTTGAAAGCGATAAAAAGGACTAATTTTTTTGTCGTAAGGTACTAATTATTGTCGTTAGTTCGAACATGTATTCTCGTTTGCTAACCGAAGGTGCAAATACAAATCCCTCTACTACCATCCACCTTTTTTTAAGGGTATCTTTTATCGTATAGTTTACGAAAGGTCCTGCCATAAAATCATTGGCAACCTCCCAGGTCCCTTTTGTCAAAAAGACATTTTTCCCGTTTAGCTGAGTCTTATAAAAATACGGTCTAAAGGCTCTTTCAGTGATCAAATAACTTCCTTTCAGTCTTCCGGGAACATAAATTTTTCCAATAGAATCGCGAATGTTTAAAATCCTTTTGTTAAAAGCCCCCTCAACGGTTTCCAAAGGAAGGCTGTAGGCGATTAAATTGAGGTGTCCTTTTTGAACTTGTTTTTGAATCCAAACAAAATTCGCTGTATCCTTAACGGTCTTGTATGCGGTGGGATAAATCATATCAAATCCAAATCGATTTAAGAGGTTTTTTTCTGTTGTGGGTGATTTTTTAATTCTTCTAAGTTTTTCTTTTCGCTCATTTTCTGCAAAAGACTGTCGCAATAAATCACTGTTTTCTTGAAAATAAAAAGCCTGAGCATCTGGGTCAGATCCTCTAATGTTTGCCAAAATTTGTGGTCGGGCAAACTGATTTTGAGCCAATTGAAAACCCCCTATAGAATCCTTTTGAAACCATATAATATTACGGTTTTGTCGAGCAAATCCACTAAAGGTTTTAGGGTTCATATAACGCAATGAATACTGAGGTTCGTCCAGAGGAAGTCCCTCGTATATTTGTTCCATTTCCGATCGGACGACACTTCCTAGGGCTGAATTCCAGTCGTTTTCCGGCATTACCACTGTCACATGATTGAAATTACCACTGGACTCCGGAACAAAAGCTTGTGATCGATCCGGTTTGTCGTTACAAGACATACAGGCAATTAATAACCCTAAAAAAATTTCTTGTTTCATATTTAAACTATTAATCGAATCTATCCACCCCTAAACAGTCTTCAAATTGTTCTCTAGTGATGTGAAAGTAAGCATCTTTCTTTTTGATTCGGCTAAGAGAGAGTCTTATTGGTTTACCCTTCCAAGAAAATTGAGTTCTCAGTTTTCTAAATCAATCTAAAGCCGCTATACCTGGAAGGGTTTTCCCCTCAAGACTCTCAAGCATGGCACCCCCTCCTGTACTAATGTAACTCATTTTGGGTTCTAAACCAAACTGCTTAACCGCTGCAACAGAATCTCCTCCTCCTACTAAAGAAAACGCTCCATTTTGTGTAGCCATTCCAATGGATTCGCCTGCGGTAATTGTACCTTTCGCAAAATTTGAAAATTCAAATACACCCAGGGGACCGTTCCATAAAATCGTTTTACATTGAACAATGAGATCATGGAATTGCTCTTGGCTTTTCGGACCCGCATCCAAGGCCTCCCACCCATCAGGAATTTCCATAACATCAAATACTTTTTGATTTGCATCGTTGCTAAAATCATCACCTGCCAAAACATCCACTGGTAAGTGAATTTGTACCCCTTTTGCTTTCGCTTTTTCAAGCAATTCCAGTGCATAGTCGCAATAATCCGGTTCACAAATGGAGTTTCCAACCTTTCCCCCCAAAGCCTTGGTAAAGGTATAAACCATTCCACCTCCTATAATCAAGTGGTCGACTTTTTCTAAAAGGCTTTCAATTATGGTGATTTTTGACGAAACTTTGGCTCCTCCTAAAATTGCTAGGATGGGTTTTTCTCCATTTTTCATTACTTTTTCTATTGCTAAAACTTCTTTTTCAAGTAGGCTTCCAAAGCATTTCTTTTCTCCAAAAAATTGGGCCATGATTGTTGTCGAGGCATGTGCTCGGTGTGCTGTTCCAAAAGCATCGTTGACATAGATTGAGCCCAATTTGGAAAGCTGTTGTGCAAAATCCAAGTCTCCTTCGGTTTCTTCTTTGTGAAATCGCAAGTTTTCCATTAACAAAACGGCTCTGGATTCCAATGCTTCTGCTTGAGCTTCAGCATTTACTCCAACAGACTCATTACAAAACTGAACAGGGACTCCCAATACCTCAGAAACGGTCTCTACAATCGCCGCTAGTGATAACTTTGGATCATTGCCCTTAGGACGCCCTAAATGAGATAACAAAACACAACTTCCTCCTCTTGAAAGGATGTATTCTATTGTAGGCTTTGCTGCTTCAATACGAGTACGGTCGGTTACTTCCTGTTTTTCATTCAGAGGAACATTAAAATCCACTCGGATCACCGCTCGTTGATTCTTAAACTCTTGATTTTCTAGTGTTCGCATTGGTTCATTTTTTTTCAAAAATACAATAGTTCATTTGCAGTCCAACTAAATTTCAAAGATATCGTCTGGAGAAGTAGAAAAAAAGTCAAGGAACTGTATCTTTAAGCCATGAAAACTTTTAAAGTAATTGGACAGGGACTCGTAAAAAAACAGATAGATCATTCTTTTTATACCAACCAAGTTCCTCACGCCCAGTTGTTTACGGGTGTTTCTGGTTATGGTTGTCTTCCTTTGGCTATCGAATTTGGTTTACAACTTTTAAAGGTTTCAAAAGGAAACGGAGACGAAGCTTTTTCTTCTAAAATTCAACATCCTGACTTTCATTTCATCTATCCTGTGGTTAAACGTGGGGCCGAGAAAGTCGTTTTTGCCCAAGATTATACTCAGGAATGGTATACCTTTTTGGATACGTCTCCTTATGGTAACTATACTGATTGGTTTGAATCTATTAATGTTGGTAATAAACAAGGGCTTATTTCAGTTAGTGAAATTGAAAAACTGCATCAAAAAATGTACCTTAAGGCTTTTGCTGGAGGGAATAAAGTTTGCATCCTCTGGGGGGTTGAAAAGATGAATGCCTCAGCTTCTAACTCTTTTTTAAAACTATTGGAAGAGCCTCCAAGCAATACTTATTTTATATTAATAGCTGAGGACGCTGAATTGGTTTTAACAACTTTACGTTCCCGTTGCCAACAAATTGCTTTGGGACCCATTTCTACAGAAGACTTAATCAATGAAATTCCTTCTGATGCTTTAAATAAAAACCAATTGGTTGCTCAGTCAGCCGGTAATTACCAACGATTGGTTCAACTGCTTGAAAACACTCAAAATAAAGATCATGAAGCTTTATTAATTAAAGGGCTTCGAACCGCTTTTAAGGCTAAGGGAAACAAAGCCGTTGTTATAGATCTTATGAATTGGTCTGATCAGGTAAGCTCTTTGGGTCGAGAAGGACAAAAGGCGTTTTTGGAATACGGATTACAGTTTTTTAGGGATGCTTTTTTTCTCAATTACCCATTAAACCATCTAGTGCATTTTCGTTCTGAAAACAATTTTGACTTAAAAAAGTTAGCTCCTTTTATTCACAATGAAAACGTTCAAGATTTGATTAAATTATTTGAATCGTCTTATTATCATATTCTTCGTAATGCCAGTGCAAAAATGGTCTTTAGCAATCTGGGGATTCAATTAACTCGGGTCATCAATAAACCCAACGGTTAAGTCTCTTTTTGGAACACATATATTTTTGATGAATACTCCTTTGTGAAGAAAGCCTTTATGTTTGAAATCAAACCCATCCCCATTCCTCTTAAAAACGGCCACGAATGCCCCTTATGTTGTTCCGATAAATAGGCAATATAGAACGCATCAAACCAAAGAGGATGGTCTTTAATAAAACAAAATCCGTTTGATTTTAATAATTTCTTCAAGCCCTTTGAATTAAAATGCCATAAATGACGAGGCACATCCAATGCTGCCCAATATTCTTTGTAATGTTTTGCGTCAAAACTTTCGTTGTTAGGAACCGCGATAATGAGTTTGCCTTGATCGTCCAAAGCATTTCTAAGTTGGGACAAAGTGTTCTCTAAATCGGGAAGGTGTTCCAATACATGCCATAATGTAATTGCTGAAAAACGTTCTGTTGAAGGTAACTCATCAATGGATTTATACGAAAGGAGGTTTTTCTTTTGACAAAGTGCTCTTGCTTTGTCACTTTGCTCAACCACACTGACTGTCCAGTTTTTTGAATTGAGATAGGCTCCAAAACTTCCTGTTCCGGCACCAAAATCTAAAATCTTTTTAGAAACAACCCCTTTACGTAGAATGTGGTGTTTGTATTCAAACATCCTGTTACGAACCCGGTTGTAAATTCGATCCGTTAAGCCAGTGGGTTTGTCTTTGTGCGAGCTATAATTCCCGGATAAATAATAGGGGTCCATATTCGTTTGGAGGTCAATATCGGTGTACCCGAATCCTTTGATTTCATCCCAAAAAATGGAAAAAAGACTGCCCGTCACCAAATAATCCTTTGCCTTAAAAAGGTGTTTGTTTTTTTTCATATTGTTCCACGTGAAACATTAACTTTTATCTTCCCATCGATACAAGCAAAACACTAATGTCGCTTGGATTAATTCCGCTAATCCTTGAAGCTTGAGCCAAGGTCTGTGGACGTAGTTTGTTGAGCTTCTCTTTCGCTTCGTGTGAAAGGGAAGCCAGAACGTCAAAATTAAACTGATCGGGGATACGAATGTTTTCTAAACGTTTTAATTTGTCGGCATTTTTACGCTCTTTTTCAATATATCCTGCATATTTGATCTCAATTTCGGCTTGTTCAAAAACAGTGTCATCAATGTTTTCGTCAAGAAGATGTTTGATGACTGATGGAAATTCACGCAGGTGGGTCCTGCTAATATTAGGGCGGGAAATAAGTTTTGAAAACTTATCCGTCTGGGTAACGGTGGCAGAATCGTTTTGTTTTAAAATTGTATTGGCTATCTCTATATCGTAACTGGTTTTTTTAAGAAAAGAAACCAATTGCTTTCGCTGTTGCTGTTTTCGTTCCATGTTTTTTAAGCGATCTTCACTTGCTAAACCCAATGCGTGGGATTTGGGAGTAAGTCTTTCGTCCGCATTGTCTTGGCGAAGTAACGTTCGGTACTCTGCTCGTGATGTAAACATCCTATAGGGTTCTTCTGTGCCTTTTAAGATAAGATCGTCTATCAAAACTCCAATATAAGCATCGCTTCTGCCTAAAATAAAAGGTGCTCGGCAGTTAATTTTCATGTGAGCGTTGATCCCAGCCATAATTCCTTGAGCTGCGGCTTCCTCATAACCGGTAGTGCCATTAATTTGTCCTGCAAAGAAAAGGTTCTGAATTAACTTCGTTTCCATGTTATGGAAAAGTTGTGTGGGTTGAAAATAATCATATTCTATCGCATAGCCCGGTCGAAAAAACTTAACGTTTTCGAAGCCCTTAACCGTTTTTAAAGCTTGATATTGTATGTCATCGGGAAGGGATGTAGAAAACCCATTAACATAGACCTCAACGGTATTCCACCCTTCTGGCTCTACAAAGATTTGATGTTGTGATTTGTCACTGAAGCGATGAATTTTATCTTCAATCGATGGACAGTATCTAGGCCCCGTGCTTTGGATCGCACCGTTGAACATAGGCGAACGGTCAAAACCCGATCTCAACACATCGTGTGTTGTCAAGTTCGTATGTGTAATATAACAACTTCTTTGTTTAACAAGAGCTTTTGTTTTATTTGAAAATGAAAACTTGGAGGGTTTTGAATCTCCAGGTTGTTCAAGCATTCGAGAGAAATCTAGTGAGCGGCCGTCCACTCGAGGAGGGGTTCCTGTTTTCATTCTACCCGATTTGAAACCATATGATTCTAAAACAGTGGTAAGTCCAGTGGCTGCTTTTTCTCCAGCACGTCCTCCGCCAAAGTTTTTTTCACCTATATGTATCAAGCCATTTAAAAAGGTTCCATTGGTTAGAACTACTGATGAAGAGTGGATTTTAAGTCCTAATGAAGTAACCACTCCCCTTACCTCTCCTTTTACGATTAGTAAATCAACAACCATGTCTTGGTAAAAATCCAAGTTAGGGGTTTGTTCTAAAAGCGCTCTCCATTCGAGTGAAAATAAACTTCGGTCAGATTGAACTCTCGGACTCCACATAGCTGGCCCCTTGGATTGGTTTAACATTTTATACTGAATAGCACTATGATCGGACACCAAACCACTGTAACCCCCGAGAGCATCGATCTCGCGAACAATTTGACCTTTAGCTATTCCACCCATTGCTGGGTTACAAGACATTTGACCAATCGTCTGGAGATTCATAGTAATCAAAAGTGTTTTTGAACCGAGGTTAGCCGCTGCGGCCGCTGCTTCGCAACCTGCGTGTCCAGCACCTACAACAATAATATCATATTTAGTGTCAAACATCTTTAAAAGGTTTCACGTGGAACAATTTTAAAAAACCGTCTTCAAGGTTTCGCATTTGTGTTTTTTCGTCCTTTGTTTGGTCATTATAGCCTAAACAATGCAAGACTCCATGAATAATGACCCTAAGGGTTTCATTTTCAACACTTTGCGATTCTGTTTGTGCAGAATGGACTATTGCCCACATGGAAATAAAAAATTCTGCTTTGAGCGATTCTCCTGAACTATAATCAAACGTTATAATATCGGTGTCTGTTTGATGATTAAGATAGTGCGCGTTCATTTCGTACAATTGTTCTTTAGACACAAAATTATAAACGAGTTGGTCAATAGTAAAACCATAGCCTTGAACATATTCTTTTAAAATTGTTTTTAACCTTGCTGGGTTTAAAAAAGACGGTATTTGATTAAAAATAATGATCGGATTTTTTTGCAAATATACAGAATTGGTAGACTCCTAGTGCGAAATCGAGTAGAAGCGCCTATCTTTGCACCAAAAAAATGAAAACACGCGTTCGCTTCGCCCCCAGTCCCACGGGTCCTTTGCATATTGGAGGGCTCCGTACGGCTCTTTTTAGTTATTTATATGCAAAACAAAATCAAGGTGATTTTATATTACGTATTGAGGATACAGATCAAAACCGTTATATAGAAGGAAGCGAAAAATATATACAAGATGCTCTAGAATGGTGTGGCATTATACCCAATGAAGGTCCCAAATACGGGGGGTCTTTTGGACCCTATCGGCAAAGCGACAGAAAAAATATTTATCAAGAACAGATACAGAAATTAATTGATAAAGGAAGAGCTTATTATGCATTTGATTCAAGCGAGTCCCTCTCAAAAGCTCGTGAGGAAGCCGAATCGAAAGGTGAAACATTTCGATATGGACATAAAAATCGTCTTCAATTTAAAAATAGTTTAACCTTAAAAAATGAAAAACTGAACGAGGCATTAAAAGGAAAGTATGTCGTCCGATTGAAGGTGAGACCAGGAGAAAAGGTTACAGTATTGGACTTAATCCGTGGAAATGTTCAAGTCAATACCGATGAGTTGGACGATAAGATATTAATAAAAAGTGATGGAATGCCAACCTACCATTTTGCGAACGTGGTAGATGACGAATTAATGGAAATTAGTTGTGTGATCCGCGGTGAGGAATGGTTGCCTTCTCTTCCTTTACATCAGTTACTCTACGATGCATTTGAGTGGGATGCGCCCCAGTTTATGCATTTACCCTTAATTTTAAAACCAAATGGTAAGGGAAAGTTGTCTAAAAGAGATGGTGATAAAGGAGGGTTTCCTGTATTCCCTTTAAAGTGGGGCGAGGATACAAAAGGTTTTTTTGAAATGGGTTTTCTAAAAGAAGGAATGATAAATTACCTGGCGTTATTGGGGTGGAATAGTGGAGATGATGAAGAGCTGTATAGTATGAACGACTTAATTCGGCATTTTTCAATTGATGGAATCCAAAAGGGAGGAGCGCGATTTGATTATGAAAAGGCACGTTGGGTCAATCATCAACATATTTTAGGGAAAACAAGTGAAGAACTTTACCAATTAGAAATCATAAAAAAACAGCTCATTGGATTCTCAAAAGAAGAACATATTGCTATCCTAGAGTTGGTAAAAGAACGCTTATATACTCTTTTGGATTTAGAAGATGAAGTAAAATTTTTAAAAGCTACTTATCCATATGAAGAGAAGTCAATTAATAAAATTTTGAAAGGAAATCCTATTGCCATCGGGATGCAAATTAACAAATTTCTTTCAGGAGGTTTGAAAGGGGAAAAACTAAAGAACGGACTAAAAAATTGGGCAAATGAGAATAATATACCTATGGGTTCTGTTATGCAAACTTTTCGTCTCGCGTTAGTAGGTAAACTAACAGGTCCGGATCTTTTTGATATTTGTAAAATTTTAGGGAAAGAAGTATCTTTAGATCGTGTCAATACGTTTATTGATCATATCAACCATTTAACCAAAAATTAAAACCTATGGAACTTATTACTTACTTAATCAGTGGAATCATTGTTCTTTTCGTATTGTCAGGACTATTTGTTGTCAAGCAACAAACGGCTGCGATCGTAGAACGTTTTGGAAGATTTTTATCAATTCGACAATCCGGATTGCATATTAAGATACCTCTTATTGATCGTATATCCGGTAGAATCAGTTTACGTATTTTACAATTGGATGTTATAGTAGAGACAAAAACAAAAGATGATGTTTTTGTTAAACTAAAAGTTTCAGTACAATATAAAGTTGTACAGGAAAAGGTTTACGATGCATTTTATAAATTAGATTACCCTCAAGATCAAATTACATCCTATGTTTTTGATGTAGTTCGTGCAGTCGTTCCTAAAATGAAATTGGATGATGTTTTTGAAAAAAAGGATGAAATTGCGAATGCTGTCAAGGGAGAGTTAAATGATGCTATGATCAATTATGGATATGATATTATTAAAGCCTTAGTAACTGATATCGATCCAGATGGGGAAGTAAAAGCTGCAATGAATCGCATAAATGCTGCAGAGCGAAAAAAAGTAGCCGCTCAATATGAAGGCGATGCAGAACGCATTTTGATTGTAGAAAAAGCGAAAGCAGAAGCAGAAAGTAAACGTTTACAAGGGCAAGGTATCGCAGATCAAAGACGTGAAATTGCAAGAGGATTGGAAGAGTCCGTTGATGTATTAAACAATGTGGGGATTAATTCGCAGGAGGCTTCTGCATTAATTGTAGTTACCCAACATTATGATACGCTTCAGTCCATCGGAGAAGAGACAAATAGTAATCTTATTTTACTTCCTAATTCACCGCAAGCCGGGAGTGAAATGCTGAATAATATGGTGGCTTCCTTTACGGCCAGCAACCAAATAGGAGAAGTCATGAAAGAGCAAAACAAGAAAAAGAACTTGGGAGGTAAAAATTCTTAACTCTTTTTCTTAGCCCAATTATCTCTCAATCCTACTGTCTTATTAAATACTAAATGGTCTGGAGTACTTTCTGGGTCGGTGACGAAGTAGCCCATACGTTGAAATTGGTATGATTCTCCTGGTTGCGAATCCGCAAGGGTCGGTTCAACATAAGCATATATTTCCCTTAATGAGTTTTCATTAAAATGAGACTTGAAATCAATGTCTTTGTCTTGATCAGGTGCAGAAGCATTAAATAAACGATCATACAGACGAATGCGGGCTTTTAATGATTTGTTTTGTGTTACCCAATGAAGGGTCCCTTTTACTTTCCGTTGACTCGATTCTGAACCGCTACCACTTTTACTTTTTGGATCGTATGTACAAATCACTTCTGTTATCGTTCCGTCTGAATCTTTGACTACAGTCTCCGCTTTTATAATGTATGCATTTTTAAGACGTACTTCTTTACCTAAGATCAAACGAAAGAATTTACGATTCGCTTGTTCTTTAAAATCTTCGCGTTCGATATATAGATATTTTGAAAATGGAAATTGGCGTGTTCCAAGATGAACTTGCTCCGGATTTATTTCTCCCTCTAATAATTCTTCTTGACCTTCCGGATAATTAGAGATTGTTAATTTAATGGGATCTAAAACAGCCATGACTCTAGGTGCCGTTTCGTTCAAATCTTCTCGAACGGAATGTTCTAATAAAGACATATCAATTACGTTATCCCTTTTAGCAACTCCGGCGGCATCAACAAAGTTTCTTAGGGAATTAGGTGTGTACCCTCTTCTTCGTAGTCCTGCGATTGTAGGCATTCTAGGGTCGTCCCAGCCATTAACATACCCCCCCTCAACCAGTTCCATTAACTTACGTTTACTTGTTATGGTATATGATAAATTCATACGAGCAAATTCATATTGTCTTGGACGAATGTTTTCTATCGGACCAAGAGCATCTAAAAACCAGTCGTACAGGTCTCTATGCGGTTTAAACTCTAATGAACATAAAGAATGTGAAACTTGTTCAATATAATCTGATTCACCATGTGTCCAATCGTACATAGGATAGATACACCATTGATCCCCCGTACGATGATGGGACTTAAATAGGATACGATACATAACCGGATCGCGTAAGAGCATATTAGGTGAACTCATATCAATCTTTGCACGTAAAACATGTTCCCCTTCTTTGTATTTACCTGATCTCATTTCCAAGAAAATTTGTTTATTTTCTTCTATAGATCGTTCTCTGAATGGGCTGTTGGTACCCGCCTGAGTGGGTGTTCCTTTTTGTTGTGCAATTTGCTCTGAGGTTTGAGAATCAATGTAAGCATGGCCCGTTGAAATAAGATGTAAAGCCCACTCATATAATTGTTGAAAATAATCTGAAGCATAACATTCTTGATCCCATTGATAACCCAACCATTGTATGTTTTCTTTGATAGCGTCCACGTATTGTTGTTCTTCTTTGACAGGATTTGTATCGTCAAAACGAAGGTTAACAGGGGCATTATATCGTTCACCTAGATTAAAATTAAGACAGATCGCTTTTACATGACCTATATGAAGATATCCATTAGGTTCGGGTGGAAATCGGAACCGGAGTTTGTCCTTTGAAAAACCCGAAGATAAGTCGTCTTCTATAATATGTTCAATGAAATGTAAGGGTTTTTCCATCAATGCTTTATTTTTTGGTAAAGATAATGAATGAAACCTTTGAATAAAAAGAAGATAACAGTGATTATATTTGCTATTAATTATGGGAAAAATTTATTTAAAAAATATTCGACTGTATGCGTTTCATGGATGTATGGATGAAGAAGAGAAAATCGGTAGCGATTATATTATCAATTTAGTTGTAGATACGGATCTTTCAAAATCTTCTCTATCAGACCGGTTAAAAGATACGGTTGATTATGTGTCACTTCACGCTATTGTTGAAGAAGAGATGAAAAAACGAGCAAAGTTACTCGAAAATGTAGCCGATCGAATATTGAATCGTATATTGAAAGAACATCCCAGTGTTAAAAAAGCCAAAGTGAGAGTTGCAAAGAGAAATCCACCAATTGGTGGGAATGTTGAAGAAGTAGCGGTAAAAAGAAAACTGAGTCGAAGGGTGTCCGAATTTGACTAAATATTAGTACTTTTGAACCATGGCATCGTGGCCGAGTGGCTAGGCAGAGCTCTGCAAAAGCTTGTACAGCG